>JBDTPK010000606.1:0-2502 GCA_039932735.1 Nitrospirota bacterium | reverse complement strand
CGATGAAACGCCTCGGTCAACAGGATCTCCTCTGGCAGATGCTCAGGATCGAATGAACTGAGCCGGTGCAGTGCCTCAACCATTGCCGCAGTGATTCGCGGCGGCTTGCTATGCGTTGCCCGCCATTCACCACGCGATGCCCCACCGTGGCCAATGCATCACACCCGCTGCGTTACTCGATCCAATCCATCAGCATGCCCACCCCCGCCGTGTGATCCAGCGTCGCCGGGCCGACGCCTGGGCGACGTCCAGTGCAAGCCGAAAGGGTCCGCGTCGGGCTTGCGGGGATGGACGAAGCAGGAAGAAATAAACGCATCCACAAACCCCTCCAGATTGAAGGTACGAATCCGATACCCATTCAGTTCGGGCCCTTTGTTCCCCACTTCATCAATTGCTGCGTCGAGTTCCGTCTCCCATCAGTCGAGTTGATTGGCCTTGGCCATCGATCGACCTGCACTGCGAAGGGACTCGGGACAGTCCAACCGATCGGTATGAATTTCTATAAATACGAGGCCATCCGTTGTAGCTGCCTTACCGAGCGCATCTTCAAGCTCCCCTTCCGTGCGGACCTCAAGGCCCACCCCTCCTCCGAATACGTCGACGAGCTTGTGATAATGCCAGGGCTGGATATCGTTGTAGGGACGATCACAGATCACCCGCTCGATCGTATACCCATCATTATTGATGAGAAAGATGACAGGCTTGAGATGGTTCCTGATCATCGTCGAGAGGTCTTGGCACGTTACTTGGAAGGAACCATCTCCCACAAACAGCACGGTCTGCCGGTCCTGCGCGGCCACGCCGGCACCCAGGGTGGCCCCGACCGTATAGCCGATCGATCCGTAGAAGGCCTGCCCTATGAAGATCGCTCCTTCCGGCATGAGTATCTCCGCGGCACTGAAGAGAGACACCCCTGTTTCAGCAATGACAATGGAATCGTTTTTCAAAAAATGGCTCATACGGTCGAAGAAACGCTTGATGGTAAGCGGGTTCGTCGCATGAGGCCGGTACGGCTCCGTACGCCGGTGTACGCAGCCCTGGGTGGCACATTGGATCTCCAGGGCTTCCGGCTCTCGATGCGAAAGCTTTTCCGTCAGCCCGAAAATAAAATCGTGGAGATGCACGTTCTTGTAATAATGGTGTTTGATCTTTACGGAGTGAATGTTGGCACAGATCGTCTTTGAGTCGTCGAGGTTTGTGGTGAAGCCGCCCGTATTCAGATCGGTCATCAAGGTCCCAAGTTGTAGCACACAGTCCGCGGACTCGACTCGATTTCGTACGTAGTCGCGACTCCGATCTCCCTCAAAGAGACCAATGAATTGGGGGTGATGCTCTGACAGAACGGCCTTACCCAACATCATGGTGACGTACGGGAAGCCCGTTTTATCGAGAAGACCTGCAAATGCTTGTTGCAGCTTGAAGCGGATTAACTCCATGCCGGCGACCACAACGGGTTTCTGTGCCGTATCCAGCATTCCAAACGCTTCCGTGATCGCCTCCCCGAGCGTCTCCTGATCACTAGGGGCGGGCGTGGGAAAGAGGAATGCGTTTGGCCGCTGACATGTCATCATCACCACGTCTGAGGGAAGACTGATGTAGACCGGTTGCTGGTGAGAAAGACAGGCCGACAACACCCGGTCGATCTCGGCCGGGGCCGTGTCAGCGGACACGAGCTGGGTTGAGGCGGCCGTAATGTTCTCATAGATCCTCAAGGGAATCTGATAATCGCCCAAGGTGTGATGCAACAACGGCCTGGTGCCGAAATTCGCCATCGCAGGCGAGCCCGTGATCACCACCACCGGCACGCGTTCGGCAAATGCTCCCGCCACGCCGTTGACGGCGCTCAGTTCTCCGACGCCATAGGTTGAGGCAAATGCACCGATGCCACGAATACGCGCGTAGCCGTCGGCGGCGTAGGCCGCGTTAAGTTCATTGCATGTACCGACATACTGCAGATCGCTCTTCAGTACCTGGTTGAAGAAACCCAGGACAAAATCTCCCGGTACGCCAAAGAGGTGATCCACCCCGATCTCTTTCAGCCGGGTGAGCAGATATTCCGCAATCGTGAACTCTGAATTGATCATATTGCTACGCTCCTCATTTCGTTGTCCCGGTAAGGTGTAGGGGGAATACACGAATCAGGAAACAACGTCGTGGTCGGGATCGCGCCTCGCCCCGAGCAAACAGAATCGTGTGGCATGTCGCGAGAGGTGTCAACGGCCAGTTGCCACCGAGGCCCGGTTACTCTTCCCGGTTTCGACCGAACCGTCCATTACATCAGTGCGAGTGCCCCTCGTCATGCCACTC
The DNA here is from genome assembly GCA_039932735.1 of Nitrospirota bacterium. Classification (GTDB taxonomy): domain Bacteria; phylum Nitrospirota; class Nitrospiria; order Nitrospirales; family Nitrospiraceae; genus Palsa-1315. Next base: position 195 of record JBDTPK010000606.1, on the reverse strand, counting down.
TTCCTTGGCCTGGCTTATTGTCTGCTGATAAAGTACATACGATTCCACGATCTGCGCTATGCCACGCTCCGGCTCCGCGGCCAAAGCAGCACCGACAATCATCTGTGTTCCCTCCCTAATGGGACCTAGGCGCCTCCCTATCGCGGGCCGTGACGAGTTGGGGTACGTTCACCAGCCTCGCGAGGTCCGCTGGTT
>JBDTPK010000605.1:0-2503 GCA_039932735.1 Nitrospirota bacterium | reverse complement strand
CCAAGCGCATCCCCGCCGGCTACATCGGAACGGTAGACGATACTGTAGCAGCAGTGCGCTATCTGCTCAGCGCCGAAGCACGGTACGTGAATGGAGCAAACATCCAGATCAGTGGGGCATGGGGAGTATGAGGGGTGGCCTGGTTGGTTCCCCGTGCTCACGGAACCCCCACGATGAAACGGTGGTCGTTCGACGTGCGCAGTTGGGAACCAAACCAGGCCACCCCTTGAAGAGAAACGAGCGAGATTGGAAGGATCATTCAGAAGGATGAGGGTCGTTCGATGCGTGCAGTTGAGCCAAGACCGTCCAGCCTTCTTGAAATGACGAAGAAGGAAGACATGAAGGAGGTCTTATGAAATCAGAAGAAGAACGGACAGCACACGGTCGGTTTGTTCAAGCCCTCCAGCACGAACATATCGCTTGTCCCAAGCCCGGATGCGGAGGGCCAATGGATGTCACCGATCACACCCCCCATCTCGCCCGTATCAAGACATACGAGGCCGAATGCAAGCAATGCCATACGAAGGAACAGATTGCCGGCAAAGAGCAGGCAATGCCACCGTGGGACGGTGCCTCGATCACGATGATGGCAGAAGTGCATCTCCTCCACGATCAACCGACATGCCCCTTCGACGACACCCCCATCACCTTTACCTCCATGCCGAATCCCAGACGCAAAGCTCGCTACCGCCTCTCCTGCTTCTACTGCGGCCGACACGCCGAATTGAATTGGCCGCCAGCAGAGGCCAAAAGATAAGGGGATGGAGCCTGATGATCTCCTGTGCTCGCGCAACGCGCGGCCTCAGAAGGCCCTCGTTGGACGCGCGCAGTGGGAGATCAATCAGCCCCCATCCCTGAAGAGATAACGAGTGAATCTGTGCCGTCAGCTACGCGGTCATTGCTTGAGCTGTAAATGCAGTATTTTCTGCAGCTTTGGGCAGAGCGATGATCGAGTGTAGGGGTAAGCAAGGACCTCCCATTGTCCGTGCTGTGCTTAAGCAGCGCTGCAGAGCGGCGTCAAACTGATAGAGGCCAAGCCGCTTTTGCAGGTCGATTGCAACTGGTAGTTAGAGCCGGATGCTTCATTCCCGCATGAAACCTATCAGTGATTTCTCTGATGCAGAAATGCACAGCTTGATGTAGTGGTGTGGAATGGAGATTTCCGCCTCAAACGAAGTACCGTCATGGTTTTTGTACTTAGCGACCATGATAAAGTACGGAGCATCAGAATGCACCTGTTTGCAATAGATGTACTTTCCAATAGAGCCTTCGCTTGCATACGGCGCTAACGCTTTTTCGAGATCATTCCATGCAAGATCGGTCAGGAGTACGCCGAAGACTTTTTTGTTTGCCATCGTAACTGGTCCTTCTCTACAACTCTGACGTCAATAATCAGCGTCCGCCGAACGTGGTCCGCTGCATTTAGAGTTAGGTTTCTGCATGCTGAAAAGCCTTAGCCTTTTGTAAACGCTTCTGCGTTGTCCGCTGCTGTTCATTTTGTACGTACTGAACGCTGCGGACGGGATTGAGCTTCCAATTGCGTGGCGTAAGAGCTACACGTTTGACACTTCTATGACCGCGCGGCACGAAGCCGATTTGCAGGGAGACAACCTTTGCCAGTGTTGCAGAAAGATCAGAGAACAGTTCATCGATTTCGGAGGATGACGCGGCGCGCAAGATACCGTGTTCGATTTCTGAATTGATTTCCTCTTTCCACTCTTCGTCAGCGACCTCAACGGTCGCATTAATGGAGAGAGCGACAGCCTGCAGAAGACGGATTACCTCAGCTTTCCAACTCTTGAGAGGGCCGTAGTCTTTGACCTTCATGAAGCTCGCCCTGCCAAGGATTTCCTCGAATATAGCCTTCATAGGGTAGTACTGCTGGAGATCTGCGCGTATGTCTGTCACTCTGAAACCCAACTATGTATTATCCGGTTCCGTATAAGATGCCAGTTGTCTCGCGATGCAGGATAAGATCCCCCGGGATCCTGCCAGGATTGGGACCTAAATCCAAGTGATTTCTTCGCGATTCGCCTCTGGATCGTATTCACGCGAGATCTTACACAGTTCCGTATAAGACCCACACCTTTCAGGAGCGTCAAGGCTGTCAGCTGAACCTCCGTGAGGGGCGTTGTTTGACTTGGACCTGAAATTCCCTGCTGCTTTGAAGCACGTTGATGTCAGATGCAAGCTCAGGGAAGTCCGATCTTCGCTCTCAGCAGCCCAGAGCAACCTAAGGCGCGCGCCGTTGTGTCATGCGGCTGCTTGAGTGTGGGGGTGGGGCACGGAATCGACCATGGGGTGTTCAGCGTGCAATCTCAACCCCCAGTGCTCCTACGACGATAAGGATAATGTCGAAACCGGAACTCCGCTCACTGGAGAGTGACTTGTACAGGCTATTGCGAGATAAACCAACATCCCGCGTAACCTCATCTTTATGTATAGAACTGTGGGCGTAGGTCTTGTTCTGAGATGAATCGACTGGCTTGGCGAAATATGGCGC
>JBDTPK010000604.1:0-2505 GCA_039932735.1 Nitrospirota bacterium | reverse complement strand
GTCGAGAACGAAGATGGATGGCATTTTCACCATCCAAAGCAGACTTGTCAAAACGGTCATCCAACAAGGCCGCAGGCGAGTCAAAACCGGAAGCGTACCCTCTCGGGTACGTGGAGGATTTTGACGACCCGAGAACGACGTTGAGGAACGTTTTCACAAGTCTGCTAGCGGAGGAGGGCCATCACGGCTAAGCACACCAGCAGATTGTTGATCGCATGGGCGAGAATGCCTGGCAAGAGGCTTCCGGTTTTTTCGTAGATCCATGCCCAGAGCACTCCACTCCAACAGACACTCAGTAATCCCACCAATCCATAGCCATGAGCGATGCCGAAAATGCCGGCGCTGATCAATGCCGCCGGCAGAAAGCTAAACTTGCGACGGAGAATCGGGAACAGTAGCCCACGAAACGCGAGTTCTTCGAACAACGGCGCAAAAACCACGTACTCGACCAAACTGACGGCCGTCAGGGAAGGGGTGGCCCAGGCGAGATCTCCATCAAACCATTCGGCCCAATGACTTGTGAGATGGAACGACTCCGACAACCGATCCATGGCCCACCCGCCCCACAACCCAGCTGCCACCACCGCCATGACCGCGGCCATCAGACGGCCGGTACGGGCCCATCCGATTGCCAGCCCAAATCCTTTATCGAACGTCATCCCGGACGGTCGGAAGAGGTGCCGGTAGGCCAAGAGAAGCAGCGGTATATTCGTTAGTGGAATGGCCAGCACCCGGAACAAGGCATTGTCGGATGGCGCAAAGAGTAAAAACAGGGCCGTGAGCATGGCACCGATTGCGCCCCCACGCAGCAACACCGCCGCGCCGACGCCGCCAGGCCACGGCGGTGGGACGCCCGGTTCATGCAGCCTGATGAAACTGGACGGCTCGTTCCGTCTGACCCAGAGCAGCGCGCACGCCACGGTGCCGATGGCCAGCGCACTGAGTTCGACGAGCGTCAAGCGATGCGACCAGGCAAACTGACGGTCAACTCGCACCGCGGCCTGTTTCTGAATCCTGACAACGAGTGCGGTATTGTCGGCACGGCGTGCCAAACGTTCAGCCAGGCGATCGTAAAACCAGCCGGTCGGCAACACCTCTGCCGCCTTTGATTGCCACAAGAGATACTGGTTCGCGTCATGAACCGGTCCTTCGCCATAGGCGGCCATCACCAGATCGGCAAACTGGGGAAGCGGGTCATCTGCCTTGGCCCAATCATGCGCGGAGAGGAGCGCCTGCGAGACATGGCCGGCCTCGGCTTGGAGAATCGCCAACTGAAGAGGCACCAACGGGTCTTCAGATCTCTCCACCAGTTCTCGATACCATTCAATCTCTTGCGCCCGTTCAGCCTCGTCACTGCTGGAGACCCAGGCCACGAGCTGCTGTTCCCACTGAGGCGCACGCATGAGCCCTTCCTGCACATCCCTGGTCCGACTGACCATCAGACTGAGCGCTTGCTCGGGCGACTCGATCCGCTCCAGTTTAGATCCCGATGTCGATAGCCCTACCACCGACCCTAGCGCCACCGTGAGAAAGAGCGCAGACAACAGCGTGACCGTAGAGGAAAATCGCTCGGAATAGATTCCGACCGGCTGCGGCACGTCTGTGGCTCGCCACCAGGACCTGGGCTGCTGTGGCGCACTAGACGCCACTGTGGCTGTTTCTATCATGGCTCGAACTATACCATGCGTCTTTTCAGGCTCGAAACCTCCTGGAATACCCGGTGGCCGAACGCAACTGAACTCCGCTATACTGCATCGGCCTCATATATGGAGTGCCATGCCAGTTCAGAACTTCATCCCCCCACGTCGGTTTCTCCTCGGCCCAGGGCCGAGCATGGTGCATCCGCGAGTCCTGCGTGCCCTCTCGACTCCTCTCCTTGGCCATTTAGACCCAGCTTTTCTTGCAATCATGGACGACATTCAATCCCTTCTGCGCGTCGTCTTTCAGACCAAGAACCGCTTCACCATCGCCATTTCTGGCACCGGCTCAGCCGGTATGGAGGCGTCGATCGTCAATATCATTGAGCCTGGCGATGCCGTCATTGTCGGCGTGAATGGGGTGTTCGGCACACGCCTCGCCACGATGGTTGAACGCTGCGGGGGCAAGGCGATTCGGGTCGAAGCCCCCTGGGGACAGATCATAGAACCAGAGGCCATCGAACTGGCATTGCGCAGATCCGGGCCGGTCAAAGCCGTGGCCATCGTCCATGCCGAAACCTCGACCGGTGCCTGGCAGCCGCTTGAGCCGATCGCCCACCTGTGCCGCGACCATGACACGCTCTTCGTCGTCGATGCCGTGACCTCGCTGGGAGGCGTCCCGGTCGAGGTTGATCGTTGGGGCATTGATGTCTGCTACAGCGCCACGCAAAAATGTTTGAGCTGTCCACCCGGATTGTCACCCTTCACCCTCAGCGACCGTGCTATGGCCGCCGTCAAAGCCCGGCGCACTCCTTGCCAGAGTTGGTATTTGGATATGGCCTTGATCGCGGACTACTGGGCTGAAGGC
>JBDTPK010000603.1:0-2507 GCA_039932735.1 Nitrospirota bacterium | reverse complement strand
ACAGACCCTATTGAACCGCAAGAAAGCCGACCGAGCCGGTCTGCCGGGCCTAGAATTAGGCCGAGAAGAAGTCATCGCCGCCGGCGCGATCATCATCCAGACGATCATGGAGACGTTGGGTGAGAAGGAATGCCTGGTGAGCGATTTGGGGCTGAGGGAAGGGGTATTGATTGATTTGGCGAGGCGAGTATTCTGAGCGTTAGGTCCGATAGGGAATGCTATGGGCATGTATATTGTAAGATCCGCCTATCAATGGGTGAAGGAGTTCAACGTGTATTGTTCAATGTGTGGAACTCAATGCGGAGACAAGACATTGTTTTGTATGAAATGTGGAGCAAGATTGACTCAGTGTATGGGTAATAATTCAGGCCCACCTGAACCCACAGAAGTACCTTGGCGTGCTGCAGGGAAGATAACGGTGATTCGTTGTCCAGTGTCCAAGAAGCCGGAAGGATACGAGGGTGATTGGAATTATGACTCAGGGTTGATGTCCAGGCGGGTGATGTTCAAAAAACAGGTTATGAACTTACGGAACGAACTGGCTAAAGTCGAAATAGCTCCAGAGTTTATTGCGGTGCTTGCAGGATACAAAAAATCGACAGAGCTTACGCCTGGGTACATGACTGTCTTGCATGCAGCTCCTTTGCTTGCTGAGGTGTACCAAGAGCGGAAGAGAAAGGCTCTGTCGGAAATGGTCCTGGCAATAATTCAACTGAAAAGTGGGTGGTTCTATGCGTATACAAGCGGAGAGATTTATTCAGAGTTGGTTCGCAACGGCCCGTCGTCTGTCGGCCAATGATAGCATGATGACAACAAAAGCCTTCAATGGCAGTTGTATATAGGGGTTAGAATGCCTCGTTCTACTCTTTCCCCCAACGGTGTTGAGTCTCTGACGTAATGAACGGACTAACGTTAATGTGCCCACATTGCAGGAATGTCGTGGCGAGCGATCGTATCGTGCCAGATCGACGAACAGGTGGTGCCCGTGGGCACTGTTTGCGGTGTAGGATTTGGATTCCGTTTCAGCTTCCCTCAATTCGCAAGAAGTTGGTATATCTAGATCAGTCGTTCCTGTCAGATGTATGTCTCCGTGCGGGAGATCCCTCCGCTGATCCAATCCTAGATCGTCTTTTTTCTAAGCTCCAAAGCCTGAAAGCGCTGAATAGAATTTATTTGGTCATTTCGGATGTTCATTGTCGTGAGACATCGGATTTTCCTGGGCAATACACGGACAGAATGGAGAGGCTATGGCAATTTCAGAATGGCCTGGCTGACGGAAGAATCGCAGCTAACTGGGAAGATGTTCTTGTCGCGCAGCATCGACGGTTGCTTTCTGATAATGACTCCCTTTCATATCCTGTTGCTGACATCAGGCTTCGAGATTCCCCTCAAGCTCATAATGGCGTAAGAGTAGTTATGACAAATTCTTCGCTGCTGAGAATTCATCGTGGCAACGTGGCGACATCTGAGGAAATCGATGGTCGATATCGAGAAGTAATTGATTGGCAAGCCATGAATATTCCTCGCCGTGACGGAGTGGCCGATTGCCATAACTACATTTGCGGACTTTGGGGTGCTGACATTCGGGCGGGGATAGCTGCCTGGCGGCAGCGTAAAGACTTTGAGCTGTCGTTTGAGCAGTTAGGCGAGTCGCCTGATGCCGAAGGCCTTGCTTCGTTAAAGTTGCCCGACTTGCGCGTTGCCCCATTTCTTCGAGTTGTTCGCAATGTGATTCACGGACTGGATGGAGAAAATGCGGTCAGGAAATGGTCAGATTTGTTGGAAAGTGATCCGATTGGTCCTTGTCCATCTCTGCGAATTCGGGTAGCTCTTGAGGCTGAACTGCTCTGGACCTGGCATGAAGGCAAGCGACGCAACCCAAAGAAGTTCGGCGAATATTTTGGCCGGTCTAGGCAAAACGACATTGATCACGTTTCTTCGTTTGTGCCGTACGTTGATGCATTAACGACCGACAAGGATATGCATAACATGTGTAAGCGCAAGGTTGTGAATGATGAAATTAAGCGATTTCCGTGCATGATTTTCTCCGCGATAAATTACGGCGAGCTTGAAGATTGGTTGGACGAATTGCTGGCGCAAGCCACGACCTTAAATTAAGGCGAGAAGAGTAAGGGGGCTAACTCACATTTCTAGCTCTGGTCATCTCAAGTACTCTTTTTTACTCTCCGAGAAGCTAGCTTTCGACGTGTTCGCGGATTAATGCCTGCGTGAGAAACGAGCCCAAGTTGCTCCGGCTCAGGGAGTCTTGTACACTTTGCTCAGATTGCTATTGCGAGGGTGCTCGACAATGCGACGACCAGACGACAATGCCGAAGACGCCAGAATCGCCGATAACTTGCGCCGCACCATCGAACTCACCGAACTGGGCCTAGCTTTACGCCGGTCAGTGGTGCAGCAAGGTAACCTCGTTGGCAATGCCATGGCACAGGTGATGCGCGAGATCCGGCGCGCGAAAGAGCAGGCATGGCAGCAGAGTCCTTCCTAGT
>JBDTPK010000602.1:0-2511 GCA_039932735.1 Nitrospirota bacterium | reverse complement strand
GCCTGTACGGTTCGGCCGTCCGGCAGAGTGATGCGAAGTGGCGTCAGTGCTCTAGGTACCGGTGGTCCGTCATACCGAGCGCTGAACGCAAGCATGTTGGCCCATTTTTTGGCAGTCGCGATACGACCGTTTGTCTCACGCAGTGCGTAGGCACGGTCTCCTATGATGCCCTGCACCCCGATGTCGGCTGCACTGAGCCGCTCGCCCTGCATGGATTTGACTGGATACCGAAAGAGATCCTGCACCACGCCGACCTGACGTCTTTCCATGAGTCAGCCCCTTTCATCTCACTGTGTCCCACACCCAAGCAAAGGTCGCTTCCTTTGCTCACTTGCCTTTCGGCTTCCACTCCCGTGCCAGCTTTTGGGCTTCGGCGATTTGCTCAGGGTCCATTTTTTTGGCGAGCGCATCCCGCAACCTGGCCCCAGCTTCTACCCCGTTCGCCGACCCAATGCTGTACCACATGTAGGCTTTGATATAGTCCTGTTGCACGCCCTCCCCACGCTCATGCATCTGGCCCAGCCTTCGTTGAGCTAAATCGTTTCCTTGATTGGCGGCCAGCCGTAAATAGTACACAGCCATCTTGTAGTCTTGCTGACCACCCCGTGCATACATCAACAACACTCCCAAGTTGACTTGGGCTTCCGTATGCCCTTGGATGGCGGCTTTCTCGTACCACTGCCGCGCTTTGGCATCGTCCTTTGTGACGCCCTTTCCATTGGCATACAGCAGACCGAGTTGGTACTGCGCGACGACATGGCCCTGCTCGGCCAGTGCTTGCCACTCTCGCAACGCTGTGGCGTAGTCGCCGCTTTGATAGGCCTTTTCGCCTGCTTTGAAGTCTGCCCACGCAGGTTCGGCGAGACAAACAATCGACAGCACAAGGGCGATGGGGAATCGGAGTGCTCGGAGCCGATCGATATTCATAAAAACCGTGAAGCGTGAATTGTGGTACGAGGTGCAGCTTCGAAAATGAGCCAGCGTGGTAGCTTATGGTGCATGTTCCCTCGTGTTTTCTCGCGCTCATGATATAGCCACCTCTTCGATGGACGTAACTCATTGGTGGCGTGTTCGATGCTCATTTGCCCTTCGGCTTCCACTCCCGCGCCCGTTTCTGTCCCTCGGCAATCTGGGCTGGCGTCATCTGCCTAGTGAGATCATTGCGGTATCCAGGCGCGTGCGCGTTTCCGTTTCCTGCCGCCAGGCTATACCACATGTAGGCCTCGACTACGTCCATGGGTACGCCTTGGCCGAAGGAAGACTGTAGTCCGAGATAAAGCTGTGCTTTTGCGTCCCCCTGAGCAGCAGCTTTCTCATACCACTGGCGCGACTTTGCATAATCCCGGGGGACGCCGTCTCCGTTTTCATACGACAAACCGAGCGAGAACTGTGCACGCGCGTCTCCTTTCTCGGCCAGCGGCTGCCATTCACGCAAGGCCGTGGTGAAGTCCCCAAGGTTATAGGCATCCATGCCGGCTTGATAATCTGCCCATGCCGGCATGGCGAAACAGACAATCGACAGCACAAGGGCGGCAAAAAAACGGAGCGGGATAGGCCGATTGTCACTCATACGTATCGCTCCGCAGGTTCCCACATGAGTCGACTGCTGTCACGCTGAAACCGGGCACGGGTGTGAGGCTTGATCGCAAGATGTTCTCTCATATCTTCCTGGCCTTGTGACCATAGGACAACAGATTCAGGGACCTCGATACGTTGCTCATTCGGAAGCGTGCACGTGAATCCTAGCATGGTTCCAGGGCCTTAGAATCGCGGGCCTGACGGAACAGGATATTCTAGGAGGGAGCAGAGAGAAGAGGCAAGAGACGAGTTGGGACATCGTGGTATTTCTTTATGAGCGGTCGAAAGAAAATCTGATGAGAAAGACCAAGTGTGCAATAGAACCTGTCGCCCGAGTCTTTGTCACGCCCAATCGACACGCTCCACACTCAACGACGGATCATGACCGTCGAGATCTGATACCATCTATCCTGACTTGAGGTCTAACTCCAAGTGCAACACCATAGGCCCTAATGGGCTACGGTGTTGCCATGCCAACGAAATGCGACACACACGTGAGTGCGGAAGACCGTGAGACTTTGAGCCTGAGCCTCGCCCAGGGCCAGTCACTACGCAGGCTGGCGCAGCTCTTGGCCCGAGCCCCCAGCACCCTGAGCTGTGAATATACCCGCACCACGACGCGGGGCCGACCCTATCGGGCCTGCACGGGGCAGACACTGGCGGGAGCCCGGGCTTGTCAGCCTCGGCGATCGCGCACGCTCCTGGATCCCTGGCTGTGGCAGTCTGTCCAGGCACAGCTGCGGCAGGGCTGCTCGCCTGAGCAGATTGCTGGACGACTCCGACACGCGTCTCCTGACGACATGCGCAAACAGCTCTCGACCGAGACCATCTATGCGGGGCTCTCTGTGTTGCCACGCGGAGCTCTGCGTCACGTGTGTAAGGCGCGCCGACCTCGGGCGCGAGGGACGGACCGCCGCGGCCAGAGCCCCAACA
>JBDTPK010000601.1:0-2513 GCA_039932735.1 Nitrospirota bacterium | reverse complement strand
TTCAATCACCATCACGATGTGATCGGGCCTGGGGAGCGGGAGCATGTTGTCGCCAAGTGCCGCCACAGAGCTGGCGCCTACACCCACAGCCACCGACATGCCCATTGTTCCGAGAAAAAGTTTCCATCGCATAGATACCTGTATCATTCCTATTCGCTGATTCCGCGCTGGAGCGATATTGATCCTCGTCAACCCTAACCCGCATTATTCATGAGTGCTTCTGCTGCGATCGCTGATACGGGGGTGCGACAAGCCTCCGGCCTGCGGGCTCGCCCCTCGCAGTCTCACCGTACTGCACGAGTATTCATCGGGTCCTCACAGCTCCGCGCGCCGGTCTCGCGACGGGCTCATCAATTTCTCGACGAACCGTCATGAATAGTGCGGGCTATGCCATGGCCAGATGCGACGAATCAGTTGGCGGCTCTGGGCAATCGATGAGGTAGCGAGGTCGGGCGGGCACATCGGTGGCGATCTGTTGGGCGTGGCAAGGAGGGATATCTTCCTTCAGCCGTCTCAGAAGTCTAAGAATTTTCATACTGGAGGGCGCTTCGCAGATCCATAGATGGGTGCCAGACTCCAGTTCTTCCATGTATCGTTGCACACGAAACCCCGGATGCTCCATGAAGTAGGCCGATAAGAATCCTCCGACGGCCTGAACCACCCAGGGGTGTGCAGTGACATAACGGTAGCTGATCCGGAGTTCGACCACCTGTAGGGGCGCTTGCTCTTCCATTGTTACGCGAGAGTATAGCCTGTTTCGGGGTGTGAAATCTTGTCATTGCACGCCGGTGCTTGACCCAGGTGAGTTCTGCATGTAGGGTCCCGCGATGGGGTAGCCGTGCACGAGACTGCGCGAGGAGCGAGACACACCAGACAAACGAGATGTGCCGAAAAGATTATTCATTCGCGCCGCGCCCGTCTCCCATGTTGAGCTCACAGCTCTGGCAGGCTGCAGAAAAACTCAGTTTACGCTCAAATCATGCCGTGTTCTTACGCGTGGCGTTGACACATGAACAAGTCGCAGGATGTTCAAAAAGGCCATCCAGCAAGGCCGCAGCGAGCGAAGAGGCAAGGCGTACGCTTCGGTACGTTGAGCCTCTGAGCGATGCGAGAACGCCGTTGGCGGACTTTTTCAGCATCCTACTAGGAGACAGATGAAGATTGCCATTATAGGTGGAGGACCGGCCGGGCTCATGGCCGCAGAGGCGGCGAGTGCCGTCGGCGTTCAGGTCGATCTCTATGATGCCATGGCTTCTGTCGGTCGCAAGTTTCTCCTCGCTGGGAAAGGCGGTCTGAATCTCACGCACTCGGAACCGTCTGAAAAATTTCTTTCGCGCTATGGGGCACGGCGCCCGCAGATCGCGCCGTTAGTGGCATCGTTCGGGCCTGATGCGCTCCGAGCCTGGGCTCGTGGACTCGGTATCGGCACATTTGTCGGCTCGTCTGGGCGTGTGTTCCCCACCGATCTCAAGGCTGCACCGTTGTTGCGCGGGTGGCTCCGCCGGTTGCGGCAGGCCAACGTGCGATTCCAAGTCAGACATCGGTGGATAGGCTGGGACGAGCGAGGATGGTTATCGTTTGCCACGCCGATGGGACGGCAATCTGTCCAGGCCGATGCGGTCGTGCTGGCGCTCGGCGGCGGCAGTTGGCCGAATCTCGGCTCCGATGCGTCGTGGGTGCCATTGCTGGAAGGACGAGGGCTTCACATTGCGCCATTACAGGCGGCGAACTGCGGCTTCGACGTGGGCTGGAGCGAGCATTTCCGGACAAAGTTTGCCGGGCACCCGGTCAAATCGGTGGCGATTATTGTGCGGAATGATGCCGGTGCTGAATCCTGGCATCCGGGAGAATTCGTGATTACGGAAACTGGGGTGGAAGGCGGCGTCATTTACGCGGTGTCCGCCTCGCTTCGCGACGAGATCCTGGCAAAAGGTGTGGCGACCTTGCGTCTCGATCTTGCGCCTGATCGTGATGTTCCGCGCCTGACTAATGACCTATCGCGGCCACGCAGCAAACGGACGATGGCGACGCATCTTCAGCGGCAGGCCCATATCGAAGGAGTCAAGGCAGGACTGCTTCGTGAAGTGATTTTGAAAGAGGACTTTGCGGACCCGGTTCGTCTGGCTGCCGCGATTAAATCGCTGCCGTTGCGACTCGTAAGGCCTCGCCCAATGGAGGAAGCCATCAGCACGGCCGGCGGAGTACCTTTTGAAGCGCTCGACGAACGGTTGATGATCCGCAGTCTGCCAGGCGTCTTTTGTGCGGGAGAAATGTTGGATTGGGAGGCGCCGACGGGAGGCTATCTTCTCACGGCCTGCTTCGCCAGTGGTCAAGCGGCTGGCACCGAGGCGGCGGCATGGCTTATAGAGAAAGGAAGACGTGAGGCGTGAAGCGTATCAAGCACGACGATTGATTCATTGCACCATTGAATCAATCGTTCGATGCATCACGAATCAATTTCAGATCGATCGGTCCAAGAGGTCGCGCAGGTGCCTGGCCAGATCGTCTGGTGA
>JBDTPK010000600.1:0-2517 GCA_039932735.1 Nitrospirota bacterium | reverse complement strand
CATAGTCGGGTCCGAAATTATGCCAATCCTCCATCACAAGCAGTCCATCCATCGCGGCGCTGAGCTGGGCCACAGAAGGAAGCATGCCGCCTGGGAAAATGTACTTATCAAACCATGGATCGGAGGTGGTGACTGAGGCATTATTTCCGATGCTGTGGAGCAAGAAGAGGCCGTGCGGCTTCAATCTTCGATGGGCCGTTTCCATCAACGTCCGGTAATTCTTATATCCCACGTGCTCGCACAGACCGATGGCAACAACCTTATCGAATTCTCCGGTTGCTTCCCGGTAATCCCCCTGTATCACTTCAACGGGGAGGCCCGCACACCATCGACGGGCGAAGGCGACTTGCTCTGAGGAAATATTATGGGCCACCACCGAACAGCCGTACTTGCTGGCCGCATATTGCGCAAAGCCTCCCCACCCGCATCCGAGTTCGAGGATACGGTCGCCCTCGCCTAGCTGCAACTTTCGGCAGATCAACTCTAGCTTCTGTGCTTGTGCTTCTGCCAGTGTATGCACCCCCTTCCAGTAGGCGCAGGTGTATTGCATATGCGGGTCCAGCATCTTTTCGTAAAAATCGTTGTCCAAATCGTAGTGTTGCTGCGCCACTCTCTTGGAGAGTTGCTTATTTTGCATATTGAAGAAGCGCGCTTTAACTGCATTGACGATGAGACGCTTATCGACAACGGCCTGGTCGAGCTGGGCCATGTGAACCTTTGAAAAGAACTCGTCCAGCTGAACGGAATCCCACCATCCATCCATGTATGACTCGCCAAGTCCCAATGACCCATCGGCCAGGACACGACCATAGAGTCTGTCATTATGCACCTGAATATCTCCCGGTTGGGTTCCATTGATTTTTATCTGAGCTTTGTCGAGCAATTGTTGGATGACCTGTTTGTGGCTCATTGCAGGATTGTCCTTTGTGACCTGAATTGGGTCCGAGCTGTGAGGAGCTTATGAGGGTCCCGGACTAGGGGTTGATGGAATGCGCCCCATGTGGGACCCACTCTCGGCGGCAATGGTTTTGGCTTTGATGTGTTCAGGGGGCGTTCTGAGATCCCACACGATCCCGAGCCAAGACAGCAGCGACAAGACGTAATAGGACACGTCCACTTCCCACCAAAACCATCCTTGGTTGGCGGCTGACTGATAGTGATGGTGATTGTTGTGCCAGCCTTCTCCACAGCAGAGTATGGCAAGAATGAAACTGTTCTTACTACCGTCATTGGATTTGTACCTGACTCGACCGATCAAGTGCGCGAGAGAATTGATGAAGAATGTACAATGATACAGCGCGGTCGTCGAAATAAACACGCCCCAGACAAGACCTGGGAGCCCCCAAATGCCATACATGAGCAGGGCGTAGCACAATGGCGGGATCCAGTAGAACCGGTTGAGGAAACAGATTTCAGGATTTCGACGAAAGTCTCTCACGAGATTAAAATCGGTTCGCAAATAATCTGCGGAGAGTATCCATCCGACGTGAGAAAACCACCATCCTCTTTGCAGCGGGGAATGCACATCTTCTTCCTGATCTGAATATTTATGGTGATGCCGATGATGGGCCGCCCACCACAACACGCCTTTCTGTGCAGATGTCATCGCAAGGAATGCCAGGATAAACTGAAATACCCGGCTGGTCTTGAACGAGCGATGGGAAAAATAGCGGTGATATCCCGCCGTGACGGCAATCATTCTCAGATAATAGCTGCCGACAGCTAGCAGAAGCCATTCCCATTGAACCCCGGTCTGAAAGGCCAAGAGACACATCAGATGGATGCTCAGAAAGGGAATGACGTCCCAATACTGACCCTTCCAGGGCCTGCCTACGAAGGAACCGTCGGTATTATGATGCGTCATTTCGTTCATGCAAACACCGTTGCGCCCTCAGCATAAACCACGAGGGCTCTCTACGAGAGGCCTCTCGTGATAATTATTCTACGAACATCATCCACCCCAGGGCAGCCACGGTCACACAGAGCAGCAGGAGCACTGTAATCTGGTGGGGATTCAGTCGTTCGCGTTCATGCGGTGGGATGTGAGAGGTTCCGAAACAATTATTCTTACAGTATGCTGCCAGCGCGATTGGCACGAAGAGAAAACCCAAAAACGAGCCGATGACCACCCGCACGAGCAGCGTGATCCTGCGTAGCGGGGTCATCGTGGCTCCCACGTCTTCTGCATGATCAGAAGAGGGGGCAGTCGTGGATAGTCCCGGACGGGGTTTCATCCCAACGATGGCAAGGGCATACTCCTCCTTCCCCCGATACCATTGAGGACGGATGTGCTGCACTCGGATATTGGTGAATCCGGCCACAGTAAACCACTTCCAGTATTCCTCCTCTCGAGGGAATAACATCCACGTGCGCGCGATGAATCGGATCAGCGGTTGTTCGGGCTCCAACGGGCCGATCATGAGCGCGAGACCTCCGGACTTGACGACCCGGTAGGCCTCCCGAATGCCCTGCTGCGGGTCGGGCCAATATTCAATACTGCCGGCCGAAACATACCGG
>JBDTPK010000599.1:0-2517 GCA_039932735.1 Nitrospirota bacterium | reverse complement strand
CAATCGAGTTCGAAAATGGCCACCCCAGGTATTGTTGGCCAGCAGCATTATGACTTGGCGCAGGAAATCCGAAAGACCTTGGCTCAGTACGAAAACCTGAAAGACATTGTCGCGATGCTCGGGATGGAACAGCTTTCTCCGGAAGACCGCAAAATAGTGGGCCGGGCCCGGAGGCTGGAACGCTTCCTCACGCAGCCCTTCTTTGCGACAGAGAAGTTCAGCGGGATTAAAGGCCAAATGGTCAGTCTGAAAGACTCGCTGGACGGTTGCGAGCGCATTCTTCGCGACGAATTTAAAGACTACCCGGAGAGCGCGCTCTATATGATCGGGGCCATCGGCCAAGCCAAAAAACCGGCAGCCGATGCGAAACCGGAACCACCCAAGCCTAACTCGGGAGCGGCCCATGCATCTTAAGATTCTTCTTCCCTCCGAAGTCTTCGCGGATAAGGACGGCGTCTCGAGCGTCATTGCCGAAACGCGGGACGGCTCGTTCCAACTCCTTGAGCACAGATTGGACTGCGTGGCTGCTCTGGTTCCGGGCATCCTCACATATCTCCCGAAAGACAACGCGCCTGTCTACCTGGCCGTTGACGAGGGTGTTCTGGTAAAAACTGGCTCGGAAATACTGGTCTCCGTACGTCAGGCGATCGGCGGAACCGATCTGGGCCAGCTTCACGACGAGGTCAAGCGCAGGTTTCTCAATTTGAACGCGGAAGAGCGGAACGTTCGGGATGTGCTCTCCAAGATGGACAGCAGTCTTGTTGGACGATTGGCGGCGTTTCAACATGAGCGATGAACCGCGCTATAAGCTCCCAAACGATAAGCCCGCAGACAGTGAAGCGTCTTTCGACAGCGTGGTCGCATCAAAAGCGGCTCGTAAGCTCAGGGTGCAGCGCGAGGGTACGCAGAGCGCATGGTTCGGACTCGGGATGTCGGGACTCATCGGCTGGTCGGTGGCGGTTCCGGCTGTATGCGGCGTGCTGCTCGGCCTGTGGCTGGACGCGAAGTATCCGGGCCGGTTCTCGTGGACGCTCGCGCTCCTGTTTGCAGGACTGTTTATCGGCTGCCTCAACGCGTGGCACTGGGTCGCCCAACAGGATCAGGCTATGCACCGCGAGGACAGCGAAGATGACAAAGACGCAAGCGGTCAGGAGAAGGACGATGCTTGAAATATTACCTTTCATCCTGGCGTTTCTCGTAGGCGTCTTGGTAGGTGCGGTGTTCTTCGGAGGCCTTTGGTGGACCATCCGGAGAGCACTGCCGTCGAACCTCGCGGGTATTTGGTTCACCGGAAGTTTTCTACTCCGGACAGCGATAACGCTCGCGGGCTTTTATGTGGTTGGGCAAGGCGACTGGCGGCGTTTGGTTTGCAGCGTTGCGGGATTTCTGGTGGCGCGCTTGCTCGTGGTGCGCCTCACGCGAACCATCCGGATGGAGGCGCCGCTCGAATGCTCGTAGTCAATCTCACTTCCGATCAGCAAATCTTCTGGCAGCACGGCTTCTTCAAGCTCAACGAGACTATAGTCACCACCTGGGCCATGATGATCGCGATGGCTGCCGGCTCGAAGCTGGTAACTCGCAAGCTGCTGACTGAAGGCCCTATCTCACGCTGGCAGGGTTTGATCGAGATTGTGGTCACCAATATTGAGAAACAGATTGAGGAAGTAGGTCTTAAGCACCCGGAAAACTATATTTCTTTTCTGGGAACGCTGTTTCTGTTTGTAGCGATCGCGAGCCTTTGTATTGTGATTCCCGGCTTTCAGCCGCCCACCGGATCGCTTTCCACCACCGCGGCACTGGCATTGTGCGTCTTCATAGCCGTGCCCCTGTTCGGGATTCGAGCGCAGGGGCTCGGCGGATATCTGAAGACCTACACCCAGCCGACGATCATCATGCTGCCCTTCAACATCATCAGTGAACTCTCACGTACTCTGGCACTGGCCGTTCGTCTCTTCGGCAACATGATGAGCGGGGTGATGATTGTCGGCATTTTGCTGACAATAACGCCCTTTCTCTTTCCCATTGTGATGACCTCGCTTGGTCTGCTCACCGGAATGGTTCAGGCCTATATCTTCAGCATTCTGGCGACCGTATACATTGCCGCGGCCACGCTGGCCAGCAAGCCGAAGCCTGTTGCGGTGAAGAAAACCACCTAATATCACGGATTAAAAGGAAGACCAAAATGGACAACAGCACCATGATCGCAATGTTTTCAATCGCTACTTCGGGCCTGACGATTGCCGTTGGATCGATGTGCCCGGCGCTCGGCGAGGGTCGGGCTGTCGCCACGGCATTGACCTCTCTCGCCCAACAGCCCGACGCTTCCGCCACCATCACCCGGACGTTGTTCGTTGGGCTGGCAATGATCGAGTCGCTGGCAATTTATTGTTTCGTCGTTTCCATGATTCTGATCTTCGCGAATCCATTCTGGACAAACGCACTTTCACACGCCGGGGGAAAGTGAACTATGCTCATCGACTGGTTCACCGTCGGTGCCCAGGCGCTGAACTTTCTGGT
>JBDTPK010000598.1:0-2525 GCA_039932735.1 Nitrospirota bacterium | reverse complement strand
GCGTTAGGGGCTTCCGCCGGCGGCCTTGAAGCCTTTGAGAAATTCTTCAAGCACATGCCCTCTGACGCCGGAATCGGCTTTGTCGTCGTCCAGCACCTGGCCCCCGATCATGACAGCGCCCTGACAGAGTTGGTGGCCAGATACACCAAGATGCCTGTGGAGCAGGCCCGCGACCGTACGAAAGTCCTTCCCAACCAGGTCTACATTATTCCGCCTAACGCGACACTGACGATCAAGGATTGCGTGCTGCAAGTAACGGCTCCAGCAGAAGCCCGCGGCCACCGTACGCCCATTGACAGCCTGTTCAGTTCCCTGGCCGAGGACCGCGGCGAAAACGCGGTCTGCATCATGTTGTCGGGCACTGGCACAGACGGCACCGTCGGACTCCGCGCCATCAAGGAATACGGCGGCATGGCGATGGCCCAAACCCTGGAATCGGCCAAGTACGACGCGATACTCCGCAGCGCCATCGCAACCGGTCTTGTGGACCATGTGCTCCCGGTGGAGGAGATGCCGGCGAAACTCATGGAGTATGCCGCGCACCTGAGTTCAACCAACGGCAAGCCCAATAGCATTCGCGAGCAGCTCGGCACGCACAGCGGCAAAATTCATGGATTGCTCCGCCGCAGGGCCGGCCACGATTTCAGCCAGTACAAAGAGAACACGATCACGCGGCGCCTATCGCGACGGATGAAAGCTCTGCAGATTGAAACCGTCGAGGAATATGTTCAAATCCTGGAGCGCGAGCCGGAGGAAGCCGGCCGGCTTTTCAAAGACCTTTTGATTGGCGTGACCCAGTTTTTCCGCGACGCCGAGGCCTTCGATACCCTCGGCCGCGACGTGATTCCGAAGCTCTTCGAGGGCAAGACCGCCGACGACCAGGTTCGGGCGTGCGTTGTCGGGTGCGCATCCGGGGAAGAAGCCTACTCTATTGCCATTCTGCTGCGCGAACATGCGGCCACGCTCGACAATCCCCCCAAGCTACAAGTCTTTGCCACCGACATCGACGACCGGGGGTTGGAAATGGCCCGCAAGGGCCGCTACCCGGAGAGCGTGGCGCAGAACGTCAGTCCGGAACGCCTGGAACGCTTCTTCACCAAGCAAAATGGCACCTACCAAGTAAACCGGGAGCTGCGTGACATTTGTCTCTTCTCAAACCATAGTTTGATTAAAGACCCGCCGTTTTCTCGCCTGGACCTCATCTCTTGCCGCAACGTCATGATCTATCTCGGGCCGGAACTGCAACAGAAAAGCATCCCGCTCTTCCACTACGCATTGCGGCCCGGCGGGTATCTGTTTCTCGGCCCCTCGGAGAGCGCCTCATCCAATAAAGAACTGTTCCAGACGCTCGACAAGAAGCTCCGGATTTTCAAAAAGAAAGAGGCGATGGCTCGTCACGCGATTGCTTTTCCGCTGAGCAGCATCAGCCGCCCAAAACAGGACGGGGGGAATCAACCTGCAGCCGAAGAGCAGAACCTCCCCAAGCAGATCGAACGGATCATCCTGCAGCGATATCGCCCGGCCTGCGTCACCGTTCGGGAAAACGGGGACGCTGTTTATTTCTCCGGCCCGATCGGCCGTTACCTTGAACCGGCCACCGGCAGTCCCGACGCCAATGTGATCAATATGGCCCGCGAGGGCCTCCGGCTTCCGTTGCGCACGGCCCTCCACAAGGCGGCGACTACTCACGAGCGGGTTGTTCAAAAGCAGGTTGCTGTTCAGATCAATGGAGCCGTCAGCCCTGTTGATCTAACCGTCGAACCAATTGCGGATCTCCCTTCAGCGAACCTCTTCATGATCGTATTTGAGGACGTGGCCCCAGCAGCCGCCAGCACCACGACGAACCACGCCTTCGACGCCAATTCTGAAGCAATAATCCGGTCCCTCGAAAGCGAACTCCGGTTAGCGCAGGAGCACGCTCAGGCAATGTTTGAAGAGCTGGAAACATCGAATGAGGAGCTGCAATCGGCAAACGAAGAATATCAATCCACCAACGAAGAGCTGGAGACTTCCAAGGAGGAACTCCAGTCATCTAACGAGGAGCTGGAAACCGTCAACACGGAGCTCAACCGCAAAGTCTCCGAACTCGACCACGCCAATAGCGACCTGCAGAATCTCAACAACAGCGCCGAGATTGCAACGATTTTCCTTGATGCGGAGTTGCGCATCAAGAATTTCACCCCCGCCGCCGGAAGCGTATTCCGTCTTATTGACGGGGATGTCGGCCGGCCGATCACCGATCTTGCGGCCCAGTTTGCCGATGCGGGGCTTGTCGAAGACATCAAGGAAGTGCTCCGGACCCTTGCGCCGCGTGAACGCGATCTGCCGGGAACGCAGGGGCGTCGTCATTACCTCGTGCGCGTCCTGCCCTACCGCACCGTTCATAACGTGATCGATGGGGTGGTCATCACCTTCACCGACGTGACGCAGCTCAAACAAGTCGAAGAGCGCGCCACGGCCGCAAAGATCTATGCCCAGGACATTGTGGACACTATACGCGAGCCGTTAATCGTGCTCGACCACAA
>JBDTPK010000597.1:0-2548 GCA_039932735.1 Nitrospirota bacterium | reverse complement strand
TGGCCAAAGCCGTTTCGGCAGCCGCACGTGATACGGGCGTGGCCCGACGTCGCACCAAACTCAGCGATGACTTCGCGTCACGCTGATGATTCATTCCCCATAAATCTAACTGACGTTTGGACTCTTCTGGCATGAGACCAGGCTGTGCTACAATGCACGCCCTGGGAGAGGATCTCGCTCACATGCCGTTTTCACAACGCAAGTTCTTCAAGTTTCAGAACGGGATGTTGCGGCGCATTGAGTCGTTGCGCCAAAAAGCCGAAGAGAGTCTGGAGCTTGCCGTCGATACGATGATGCAGGAACGGGTCGACAGCTTCTTTCGTGTGGAAGAGGGGCTGGAGGAAGTCATCAAGTCGCTGGCCCAGATAGAACAGGAGATTGGTGAGATTCGTGATCTCTCGGGCGCCATGCGCTTGGAATCCCGTCTCGAGTTTGTCGAGGACCGCTGGGACGATTTCGACAGTGAGATACGAGAGCGTCCCCGGCGCCGACGCAGGAAGATCAGTCTGGCCGATATGTTGAAAGCTGCCGGCGGGGGAGGCGGCGACCCGTCACAAGGATCGAGCGGCATCAACAACGCGATGGATGCGTATGCCGCCATGGGCGTGGAATTTGGCAGTTCGCTCGCCGAGGTCACCACCGCCTTTCGTCACAAGGCTAAGCAATTTCATCCCGATTCGAATAACGGCGACCGAAGCGCCGAACCGGAGTTGCGTCGCATGTTGGAGGCCTACCAATTCCTAAAGGAATACTTAAGCCTCAGCAATGTCGAACCTCCGCGGTCACCAGACGCCACCTACCGTCCAACAGAATGAGACACCCATGACACCCACTCCACCTCTGTCATATGTGACAGATCAGCATGCGCTTGAATCACTCTGTGACACGTTGCGGCAGAGTCCGCGACTGGCTCTGGATACGGAATTCGTCGGGGAAGACACCTTTATCCCACGACTCGAACTGATCCAAGTTGCCACCGTCACCACCGCCGCCGTCATAGACTTTCCTGCCGTGCAGGCCAGCGGATCGCTCGACGCCTTCTGGGAACTCATCTGCGATGCCAAGATTGAGAAAATCGTCCACGCCGGACGGCAAGATCTCGATCTGTTTGCCCTCCATGCCGGGCAGATCCCAAAACCATTTTTCGATACCCAGATCGCCGCCGCCATGGTCGGGTATGGTGCCCAAGTCGCCTACGCAAACTTGGTTCAACGACTCCACGGTACGAAGCTCGCGAAAGCCCATACCTTTACCAACTGGAGTGCGCGGCCGCTCTCGGATGACCAAATCGCATACGCCTTAGAAGATGTTGAGTTCCTTCTGTCGATCCATACGCATTTACAGAATCGCCTGAACACACTCGGTCGTTTGGAGTGGGTAAACGAGGAATTTGCACGACTCGAATCGGTGGTAGGGGAAAAAAGTCGAGAGCCACAGGAACGGTATCAACGAATTCGGGGGTGGGACACGCTCAAGCCTAAAGGGGCTGCGGTGCTTCGCGAAGTGACTGTCTGGCGAGAAACGGAAGCTCGCCGCCGGAATGTGCCGCGCGGGCGCGTCATGCGAGATGAGGTCCTTCTTCAACTTGCGCGCCATCCACCCAAGTCGATCAACGATCTCCGTGGGCTCCGTGGCGTCCATTCTTCCGAGGTCGATCGACACGGCGGACAACTCCTGAAAGCCATCACAACGGCACTGTCGCTCCCACCGTCGGCATGGCCGGAAGTTCCTTCCGAGCGAAAGCCGGACCCTGAGTCGACCGGCATCGTTGAACTCCTACAAGCGGTGCTGAAGGCCCGCGCCGCAGAGGAGGGGATTGCCCCCACCATGCTCGCCACCAGCGCTGATCTGCAAACACTCGTGGATGAGAGACAGAACCGAACAGCCCTCACTGTTCCCATCCTCCATGGCTGGCGGCGACAATTGGCTGGTGATCTGCTCGTACAAGTATTAGATGGAGCCGTCACCATCAGCGTAGATCGAACGTCAGGCGCCCTACGGTTGACCCCGAGACCTTCCTAGAACACTCCAAGTTGGTGAGCGATTTCTCGTTGGCCAGGCCTACCTAATTTGGAGCAGGACGAATGGTCGCGAGTGGAGAGGACGGAGTGTAGGCTTTGTTACTACAGCAGTGTTTTCACCGTTTCTGCAGGCCTCGCCAAAATTACCTCCTCGCCCTTTTCGACGATCGGACGTTGAATGAGATCCGGATGGGCCACGAGCAGATTGAGCCATTCGTCGTCTGATAGATTCTTTTTTGCCAAACCGAGTTCTTTGTAGATGTCGTCTTTGGTTCTCAGTATGTCCTTCGGCGAGAGCCCCGCTTTCTTCAAAAGACTCTTGAGTTGCGTCTTGGTGAACAGTTGTTCATAGTAATTCACAGCGTTAAAAGGTTTGCCGCTCTCTTGTAATAACTGGATTGCCTGACGGCACGTGCTGCAAGTCGGTTTTTGGTATATCGTAATTTCAGCCATGATCGAACTCCTTATGGTAGTGTCTCGTCTGCCTTGACGCCAATTTCATTCCTGTGCTAGATGGGTCTCATCGT
>JBDTPK010000596.1:0-2549 GCA_039932735.1 Nitrospirota bacterium | reverse complement strand
AAGGACCAAGTAGGTATTGCGCAGACCGGCATGGGGGCGGCGACGAAGGAATTTGAGCTAGCCCGTGAACGTTACGTGGTAATTACGGCTTCAAGCCACTTCGAGTTGACGAATGGATTGACGGCTGTGGCCCGAGCTCGGGAAAATCTGGTCGAAGCGTTGTTTCAATTAAACGTGGCTCGCGTGAATGTAGCCCGAGCGACTGGCAGCCTCAGTTCATTGCAGTAATCTCTGCCGAGATGCTCCACCCCTGTCCGTTGAAATCTTTGCACAGCAAGGGTAGTGTGCATGGGATGTTGTTCGCGAGGCAGACTCACGAGTTAACATAATCATTCTTATCAGACGTCTTAGATTTTGATTTATGGCCTTCGAATTGCTCGGTCGTATCCAACAGGAACTCTCGATCACTGGAAGCGCGATGTATGAAACCATCCTTGCGATTGCCGAACGCGCAAACCGTAAGGTCCAGGTGCTCCGCTTGCATGGTCGCGCGTCGAGCGTATTCAACCAGATCGAACAGGGGCATGGCGACCTCGGACGTCAGATTGTCGTGCTCTGTGCACAGCGCCCACCGTTCAGCCATGAGTCAAGTCCGCTATCCAGTCAATTGGACAATCTTCTCGCTCAGACCAGCGACCGCATTCAGTTGTTAAAACAGACACTACTCAACGTTGACAGCCAAATCCGAGAACTCAAGCTGGAAACGATTCACCACGCGCTCTTGACTCTCCAACAGGACCTGAGTCTTCGCGCGGCGGCCATTGAACGGTTCCTTGTTGCCCAGGGATCGCCGGTCATTGGGCGCACACTTGCTGAGGTGGCACTGCCTGCGTCGATTCGTCTCGTCACGGTTCTTCGCGGACCAATTATCATGCCGCCCGACGGGAGCCTGATACTCCGCGTTGGCGATGTCCTGGTCATGATCGGACTGCAGGAAGATCTCGCGCAGGTTGCCTCTGAGTTCACCCAGGCCCGGAACGCCAAGTCGGTCTAGCCCGCATGATTATTCCTGATGTACAATCCCACGAGGGAGGACAAGATGGCTCAATTGCGACACGTCTTCATCAGTCTTACGTTCATGTTCTTGTTCGCGCCCCACTCGTTCGCGGCAACTGAGTCTGCCGCACTAAAATCCAGCGACTCACCTGGCCTCCGTCTACTGGAAGAAATTCAAACTGTCATCACCGATTTGGCCGAATCGGCAAAACCATCTGTCGTGAATCTCATTCCCTTGTCCGGACCTGGGCGAGGACCGTCTCAAGAGCGGCCCCCCAATGCCTCAAGCTCAGGGTCCGGAGTCATCATCGATCCTGATGGACATATCATCACGAATAACCATGTTATCGGAGACGCGACGGAAGTTGAGGTTCGCTTTTCCGATAAGTCCACGTTGATCGCACAGGTCGTCGGGAAGGATCTGGATACAGACATAGCCGTTCTCAAAGTCACCGCAGACCATCCCCTCCTGAGCGCGCGTTTCGGAGATTCATCAGGCGTACGCGTCGGCCAATGGGTGCTTGCCGTAGGGAATCCCTTCGGACTCGATCGGACGGTCACGCTTGGGGTCGTCAGCGGAATCGGCCGGGAAAACATCAATCTCTCGCGCTATGAAAGCTTTATTCAGACGGACGCGTCGATCAATCCCGGCAACTCGGGCGGCCCGCTCTTCAACCTGCGTGGCGAAATTATCGGCATCAATACTGCCATCATTAACTTCGCCCAAGGGATCGGCTTTGCGATTCCTTCCAACATGGCCAAGCAAGTGATTCAGCAATTACTCACACAAGGACGAGTGACACGAGGCTGGCTGGGCGTCGGCATCCAACCGCTCACAGTGGAGTTGGCACGGAAGTTCGGCGTCAACGAAGGTGATGGAGTCCTGGTCAATGAAGTGTTTGAGAAGGACCCGGCTGCCGCAGCCGGCATCAAACCCGGCGACATCCTGACCCGTATCGACGAAACAGTGATCGATACGCCAAGCCGACTCTCTCGCGTCGTGGCGGGATTACTCCCTGGATCGACGGCAAAAGTTGAGATCGTCCGCGATCAGCAGCGCCTGGTGTTGGACGTCGCCCTCATTGAACGTCGGGACCACGCCGTCAGTACCGCTCTTCCCCAGGCACGCACTGAAATCAAGTTGGGTCTGGACGTGCAGGATCTGACACCGGGCCTTGCTGACAAATTCAAGCTACGAGAAAGCCGGGGTGTGATGATCAGCAAAGTGGAGCCCGGAAGCCTTGCCCAATCAGAAGGCCTTCACGAAGGCGATCTCATCAAGGAAGTAAACCGTATCGATGTCGGGTCGGTTGGAGAATTCAGCAGCGCAGTCTCCAAAGTCAGGCGAAGTGAAACCGTTCTGCTTCGTGTGCTCAGAGAAAGTCGTGCTTTCTATGTGGTACTCAAATCGACTGAACCATAGAAGCAAACTTAACAAAATCAGTTAATACATATAATAATATGCTTTACATAAAGATATAGTTGAGGTTAAGTTTCCTACCGTCGGGCCCTTGCTCAACCTCGGCATTTGCCTACTTTTTCCGCTGCCCATG
>JBDTPK010000595.1:0-2553 GCA_039932735.1 Nitrospirota bacterium | reverse complement strand
CGCCGCGTCCGACACCGACCATGATGGACATGGGCGTCGCCAACCCGAGCGCGCATGGACAGGCGATGATGAGCACCGCCACCGCGTTGACGATGGCATAGGCCAGCTTCGGCTCGGGACCGAAGAACATCCAAATCGCAAACGTCAGCACCGCGACGCCAACGACCGTCGGAACGAACACGGTGGCCACCTTGTCCGCCAAGCCTTGGATGGGCGCGCGACTGCGCTGCGCGTCCGCGACGAGATTCACAATCTGTGCGAGCAGCATATCGCTGCCGACCCGCTCGGCACGCATGACGAAACCGCCGGTGCCGTTTACCGTGCCCCCCGTTACCTTGTCGCCGACGCTCTTTTCCGCCGGCAATGGTTCTCCGGTAATCATGGATTCCTCGACGCTGGAATGGCCTTCGGTCACGACGCCGTCCACCGGCACCTTGTCGCCGGGACGAACGCGCAGCAGATCGCTCACACGGACCTGTTCGAGTGGAATCTCCTCGTCACCATTCTGGCCGACTCGCTGTGCGACCGGGGGTGCGAGATTCAACAGCGCCTTAATCGCACTGCCCGTGCGACTGCGAGCCCGGAGCTCAAGGACCTGGCCCAACAGCACGAGCACCACGATCATCGCAGCCGCTTCAAAGTAGATGTCCACCGAGCCATGGGGGCGCATGGCCGGGGGGAACATGCCCGGGGCAAAAATGGCTACGACGCTGTAAGCGAAGGCGGTTCCGACGCCGATGGCGACCAGCGTGAACATATTCAAATGCCACGTCACCAGCGAACGCCAGCCGCGCTTGAAGAACGGCCAGCCTGCCCACAGCACCACGGGTGTGGAGAGGCCAAATTGAATCCATCGAGAGGTAGCACTCATCAGCCAGCTATCGTGACCCAGCGCGGGAATCAGGTGTGCCATGGCGAGCACAAAGACAGGTAGCGCGAGCGCGCCGCCGATCCAGAATCTTCGAGTCATGTCGCGGAGTTCGGCGTTCTCCTCCGCGCCAGTCGCAGCCATTCCCGCTTTCAGTTCCAGGGTCATGCCGCATTTCGGGCATTCGCCCGGTTTGTCCGACTCCACACCAGGACACATGGGGCAAAAGTAGAACGCATCCCCATCTCGTTCAGTGTGGAGAGCGGTGGCTTCGTCCACGGTCATTCCGCAGATGGGGTCTTTGGTCACAGATTTCGACTCTTTCAGGGTCTAGCTTGTTGCTTGATTGTTGTGGTCATTGTCTTTGGACTACAGTTTTCACGTCGTGTTCCTCTCGCAGCGTGGATTGGTATTCCGTGTGGTGACGCGAATGCTCATGTATTCGATCGGAGTTTTCATATTATACAGGGTTAAGAATTCGTTTCCTTCTTCTTAATCTGCGCGACCAATTCGGTAGGGAGCTTTTTCATATCGAAACCAGAGCGTTGCAAATCCTTAATGGCAGCTTCAGCTTCGGGGTGCGATTTGTAGATCGCGACGGTTGCATTATTTGTATCGTTAGTTGCCATTGTGCCGGTTTGCTTTCTGTTGGTATTCGAGTCAGTCGGCTTCGGCTGTCACAAGCATTCCTGCTAACGTCGAGTTCGACCAATACCTTGTATGCATCACGTTCATAGCCTGTTGCTATGGGCACGATACATACAAGGTATTGGCCCAGTTGCATGCGCATCTGCGATTTTGTAGTTCTATGAATGATATATCCACACAGCCGCAGCATGAAGAGATCGCCTCATTGGCTCATGAAATTTATCAGTCGACGGGTTCCCCCGAAGGATGCGCTATAAAATTAATGGAAACAGATCCTCCCAATTAACCTGCACTCACAAAGAAATATTATGTTAGGAACTATTTTAACGATTGTAATCATTCTGATGTTGTTCGGCGCAATTCCAGCATGGCCACATAGTCGGAACTGGGGATATTACCCAACGGGCGGACTAGGTTTGATTCTGATTATTCTGATTATCCTCCTTTTGCTGGGTAAAATTTAAAAATCCACCATATGATTGCATCATCTCAGGTGAAAGCGCACTCCGAACTCCATTTGAATCAATATTCACGGATAAACATTAGCGATTCAATGGATTTGAAATATTGGGCAAGCCGATTGAAAGTTTCACAAAAGAAACTCAAAGATACTGTCGAAAAAATAGGTCCTGCATCCGATACCGTGATCGAATATTTGACAAAATGACACCCATGCTGCGGCCGAAAAATGTACAATGCTGGATTTCTTCCGCATACGGAACCAGAAGGTATGAATCGATTGCAGCGACAGAATCTATATTATTAGAGGCTGTACAGCTGCATCCCTCCGAAGCCATAGTACATTTCGACCTCGCCTGCTATGCAGCTCAGGAGGGAAAGATTGAAAAATCCAGGGCTTATTTGCGTACAGCTCTTAGGCGGCGTGGCCGGGTGATGTGTCGTATGGATACCAGCGAACATAATGGAAAGACGTCCATGGGCTCCAGCCCGGCATCCGTGAGTACGCCCAGTCCCTCGCCTACTCCCGGTTCGAATGCGGGAAATATTTCAAATTCGGATGTGGGTAAAACACCAAA
>JBDTPK010000594.1:0-2555 GCA_039932735.1 Nitrospirota bacterium | reverse complement strand
GATGCCGGCTGATCAACACGTTGGCCCCTGGTCCACGATAGCCTGTCGGGATCATCAGTTGCTGCGCGTGCCAAAACGCAAGAATGATATGCCCGCCTTGACGATACACGGCATCCACCTGCTCGTGGCCCTGCGACTCCATCCGCATCGACCGCCCCAGCCCTCGAATCACCGCAGCGCCGATCGGAGGAAGCACAGAGAGCTTCAGCCACTTCTCGACGCGCTTCATGGCGGGTTACACATCGGGGACATCCTGGAACTGCATCGCATGGAGCCGCTGATACTGCCCCTCGCTGCGAAGCAACTCCTCGTGTGTCCCCACTTCGACGATCGAGCCTCGGGCCAGGACCATGATCCGATCGGCCTGCTGAATCGTCGATAACCGATGGGCGATCACGACGGTCGTTCGATTCTTCATCAAATTGGCAAGCGCCAGCTGGACGACCCGTTCGGACTCGGTGTCCAACGCCGACGTCGCCTCATCGAGGATGAGCAAAGGAGGATCGCGTAAAATTGCGCGGGCAATGGCCAAGCGCTGGCGTTCCCCGCCGGAGAGTTTCACCCCTTTCTCTCCCACGACCGTCTGATACCCCTGCGGAAGGCGCTCGACAAAATCATGGGCATAGGCCAATCGCGCCGCCTGAATGATGTCTTCGTCGGTCGCACCCTCCCGTCCAAACGCGATGTTGTTACGAATGCTGTCATCGAACAAGACCACATCTTGCGACACCATCCCTATCTGCGAGCGGATCGAGCGGAGGGTGTACGACTGAATATCCACCCCGTCGATAAGAATACGGCCGGCCGCCGGTTCGTAAAAGCGCGGAATCAGATTGACCAGCGTCGTCTTTCCGCTGCCGCTGCTGCCCACAAGGGCCACCATTTCTCCGGCTCGAATCGTCAGGTTGATATCATTGAGCGCCGGCACCGCCTGGCTCTCATAATGAAACGTCACATCGTCGAACGTGATCGACTGCGCAATTCGCGGCAACTCCAACCGGCCCTTCTCCGCGTCCTGCTCGGTCTTGAGGTCCAAGACGCCGAAGACCCGCTCCGCCGCGGCCAGCGCCTGTTGAATCTGATTATTAGAACCGGACAACCTTCGAATCGGTGTATAGGCCATAAACATCGCCGTCAGAAATGAAAAAAATTCCCCCGGCGTCATCGAACCATGGATCACAAGGAAGCCGCCATACCAAATAATCGCGGCAACCCCCACGACACCGATCACTTCCATATGCGACGACCCGATGGAAGAGACTTGAATCGCCTTCATCGTCGTACTGAGAAAGGAATGGTTGCTCTTTTGAAATCGCGCCGCCTCCGATTCCTCGCGCCCATAGGCCTTCACCATGCGAATGCCGGATAACGTTTCCTGAAGTGTGGAGGCCATATCACCCATCCGCTCTTGACCGCTTGCCGCCAACGCTCGCAACCGCTTCCCCATCCGCACCATCGTAAACACCGCCAAGGGAATGACGATCACCGAAAGGCCGCCCAACCGCCAATTCTGATAGAAGATCACGCCCATCATAGCCAGGAACGTGAGTCCCTGCTGGAAAATATCCTTCAGCACTCCCGCCACCGCATTGGCCATCAACGTGACGTCGTTCACCACACGAGACACCAACCGTCCCGACGTATTCACATCGTGATAGGGAACGGGCAACCGAATGAGCTTGCCGAACAGCTCCTGTCGAATGTCAGTGATCACCCGATTCCCGACATAATTCATGAGATAGTTTTGCCCATAGTTGAAGACGCTCTTGAGCACCGCCACGGCGAAGAGCGCGAGCGGAAGGACGAGCAACAGGCTTTCGTTCTTGTTGATGAAAATCTCGTCGAGGACCGGTTTGACGAGCCAGGCATAGGCGCCGGAGAAGGCCGCCACCAACCCTGAGCACGCGAACGCTGCGCCTAACCGAATCCGGTGGGGCTTCAGATAGCGGACTAATCGTATCAGCCGATCTAGAGTCGACATTCTGCCAATACCACCTGAGCCGCCCGATGCGAGGCGCCCGGCTCGCCTAACGACTGCCGTACATCCAGCAACGCCTGTTTCATATCATTATAGGCCGACCGATCGCGCAAGAGGTGCAAGACTTCCTGACAGAGCCGCTCCGCCGTCGCCTCATCCTGAATCAACTCCGGCACGATCGATCTGCCGGCCACCAAATTCACAAGCCCGATCCATTTTACATTGATCAGCCAACGCGCCAACCGATAGGTCAACGGCGACGTCTTGTACAGCAACACCATGGGAGTCCCCACCACTGCCGCCTGCAACGTTGCGGTTCCCGAGGCGATGAATAACACATCGGACAGGGCCATCACCTCACTCGCTCGATCATGCGCCACTCGGACCGGCACAGGACTGTGCTGTAACAAGCCTTGGATCAGATTATCGTCAATTGAAGCGGCCTGCGCCAGGATAAACTGCGTTCCCGGTTCAGCCGCAACTATTTGAGCCGCCGCCTTGAGAAGGACCGGCAGGAGCATCTCGACTTCGCTCCGTCGACTTCCCGGCAATAATCCGACCACGTGAGCGGACGCAT
>JBDTPK010000593.1:0-2562 GCA_039932735.1 Nitrospirota bacterium | reverse complement strand
GTAAAAGCTAAGCTTCACCCGAGAAGGGGGAGGAGGGGTCCGTGCCCGAAGGCAAGAAGGTTCGCATCCGCGTCCGAACGGTGAACTGCGTCTACGTCGGCGAATTTCTCATTCCCCCCATGCGGAATCGTGTGTCCGATGCAATCAACGAAGAGCAACGTCTCTTTATCAGCCTCACCGACGTGCTGATCGATGACAAGGATCGCTCGGACTTCGTAGCCATCAACAAGAACCTGATCGAGTCCATCGCAGAACTGTAGCTGTCGACCACCCCTCCGGCCTGTGTCTCCCTCTCTGCCTATTCCTACATGGTTTTCGCTAATCTCCTCCGCGACAGAATGCTAAAAAATCCCGCCACCCGATCTTGTTCATTTGGTCTATTCGGTTTGTTTGGTTTATTTGGCTGCATGAGTCTAACCAGATAGAACAAGACAGACCGGATAACCTGACAGACTGGGCTCGTGCTGGTGTGCCAACATAGTTTTTTCCTAAGACGCCCAGTCTGCTAAGATCGCCTTCAGCATGTCCAGCTTCTCACGGTTTCTCCCATTCCTGAAACCTTACTTGTCTCGCATGGCAGTGGCAGGCTTGCTGGTCATGGGTGTCGCTGCGATCAATCTGGCCCTGCTACGGCTAGCCGGCTCACTGTGGGATATCATTACCGTGCAGCACGACCAGTCTAGGATGACGGACATGATCGCCCTCTTTCTCGGACTCGTCGTCCTGCAAGGGCTCTGTTCGATGGGCCATAGTTATCTGACTGCCTGGGTTTCACAACGCATCATCGCCGACTTTCGTCGACATCTTTTTGCGCATCTGCATACCTTATCGGTAAGCTTCTTTGCCCGCCGGCGAACCGGCGAACTTCTCTCACGGCTCATGAACGACGTGACGGTCATTCAATCGGTCGTCACCGAAACACCGATCGACAGTGCGAAACAGCTCGTGACCTTCATCGGAGGGATCACGTTCTTGCTGATGATGAATTGGCGGCTCTGCCTCTTGATCCTGGTTCTGCTCCCTCTGCTGGTCCTTGTGGCCAAGGTCTTCGGGCGAAGACTAAAATCTCTCTCGACCTCGATTCAAGATCACACCGCGGCAATGAGTACTTTGATCGAGGAAGTGATCTCTGGCATCCGAATCGTGAAGTCCTTTGTCCAGACACATCGCGAAGAGACCAGGTTTGCCGCACAAGTCGAGCAGACCCTGGCATTGACGATGTCCAAGGCCGGCGTGATGGCGGTATTTATTCCCGTCATCAGCCTCCTCACCTTCTCTGCTGCGGCAGCGGTGTTATGGTATGGGGGACGCCAGGTCATCGACGGGAGCGTGTCGCCGGGCGATCTCTTTGCGTTCGTCCTCTTTGCCGGAATTCTGATCGGCCCCTTCAGTTCCGCTGCCCGCGTGTTCGCGCAGATCAGGGAGGCGCAGGGCGCCACTCAACGGGTGTTCGAAATTCTCGACACAGGCGCCGAGGTGAGCGACTCTCCCACGGCCACGACGCTGCCACCCGTCTCGGGACATATCCTGGCTGAACATATCGGCTTTGCCTACGATCCACGCCAACCGGTCCTGATGGATGTGTCGTTCGAGGCGAAACCAGGCGAATTGGTCGCCATCGTCGGGCCCACCGGAGCCGGTAAGACGACCGTGATGAACTTGCTCCACCGTTTTTACGACCCGACTGAGGGGCACATCACCATCGACGGGCACGAGCTCCGCCAAGTGACCATGGACAGTTGGTATCGGCAGATCGCGCTGGTTCCGCAGGAGACGATCTTGTTCGGCGGGACGATTCTCGACAATATCCGCTACGGAGACGGAAAGGCCACTCAGGAACAAGTAGTGGCGGCAAGCCGTGCGGCCCATGCCCACGACTTCATCATGAGTTTTCCAGATCAGTATCAAACGATCGTGGGGGAAAAAGGGATCAATGTCTCAGGGGGACAGCGGCAGCGCATCGCCATCGCCAGGGCCATAGTGAAAAATCCACGGATCTTGTTGTTGGATGAAGCCACCTCTGCCCTCGACAGTGAGTCGGAACGGCTCGTCCAGGAGGCATTGGAGCAACTCATGAAAGGCAGAACGACCTTTGTGATTGCTCACCGTTTGACGACCATCCAACGAGCCGATCGCATCCTCGTCCTGAACAAAGGGCGCCTCGTGGAAACCGGCACCCATGCCGAACTCATGGACCATAAAGGGCTCTACCAGTATCTCTACACCCTGCGGCTCACAGAACTCCCCTCATAACCCTCTAGCAGGATGCTCAAAAAGTTCGTTCAGCAAGGCCGCAGCGAGCGAAGAGGCGAGGAGGTACGTACCGCACTTTGTGAGGCCGTTCGCCCGTAGAATGGATCTTGGCGAATGGAATATCCCCTCCAGTGCTTCCGGCCTCCGAAAAACTCTCTTCAACGTTGAGCCTCTGAGCGAAGCGAGAACGCCGCTGGCGGGCTTTTTCAGCAGCCTGCTAGAGTTTGATTGCCATTAAGTCCCGCGCTACCACGATCTTTCCCCCGAACGCTTCCCCTGCCTGTTCCCGCACATTGTATCGTTCGGTGA
>JBDTPK010000592.1:0-2576 GCA_039932735.1 Nitrospirota bacterium | reverse complement strand
TCCGCGTCGAAGAAGCCCCTACCGCCTCAGCACCGAAGATTTAGCCTCACGCTAGCTCACAAAAGAACGATTCCTGGAACCATTCTGATTTCATCGTGGATGAAGTCTGCCAGGAGGTGAGGTTGGTAGGCGCCTGAATACCGCATCAACACATTCTGGCCTCCTATCGTTTACGAACTTTGATATACTTTTTGTAGCATGGCACCCGACACACCGGCATCTCAGTTATCCGCAAGAGACCGTCGCGTGTACTTTCGCGTCAACACCATCCTGCCTATCAGCATTCAAGCCGAGACGGACACAGCAGAGGGGGAGTTCATCGAAAAATCCGTCAACATCAGCGGCGGGGGCATCGGTATGACGGTCAACGTGGCCTACCGTCCTGACGATATCCTGTCGATCAGGCTGATCCTTGTCGATCAGGTCATCTTCAAGGCCTACGCCGAAGTGTTATGGCTAGACCCCCTCCCTTACCAGATCAATACCTACCGCGTACACACCCGCTTCGTCAGGATGAGCACCCAGAATCAGGAATTATTGATCAGACACATCCTAGGTTTTCAACGCAGCCGCCTTGAAAATCATTATTCCGCATAAATGCGTGCCATGCCCACTGAGCATTCACACTCAGCAACACCCTCCGCGTCGAAACCCCCACCGCCCCAGCGCCAAGAACCTAATGCCCACGTCGTCACACTAGGGAACGGTTTCTGCTGCCTTGTTTGTCCGATGCCTCCAATTTGAGGCGCCCATCAGAACTGACCGACTTGAGCGAAGCCAGCAGCCGGGAAACGAAAATCCCATAACCCAGGACATGAGTAATTTCGATGATTTTCGTCTCGGCTTCGACTAACTTTATCTTTGACTTATATGGTTCAGTCAAGATGGCAAAATTCATACCCTCTCGGAAAACAACACTTGGATAGACAATGGCGTCTATCGGTTTTGTGGTTTCAAGTCGCCATTTAACAGAACGTCAGAGAGGGCGCTTGTTATCTTGTAGTCCGTTTGAGTTGTTGCCTGCTTGATGAATTCATCTGCCAGAAATGCATCGATAAGTGCAGCTACTACCCCATCCTCTTCGCCAAGAGCTTTTTTATGAGGCTCCGCCGACTGTTGAGTCTCATGGCCAATGTAGGTTCGGCCAGTGCGTCGATAATAATCGAGCTCTCCAACTGGAATGAGACGGATATCTTTCGGCATTGTGAAAGTCGAGATGACATACTGCTCTCCGAATTCCGCGTTGACCTCGGCGAGTGCCGTGTCTTCATAAAGTGAGCAGTAACAGAGCGGGTGCTGAGGTTTGTGACAACGTCCGTAAGCGATCGTTTTTTCTGGGGCAGGAGGCCCCAAGTCGTCCGCGAACTCGAACCATTTCTTATTCTCTAAACGCCTTGCACGATGGATAGAAAGCTCTTCTGGAATTGAGTAAATCTGATACACACCGTACTTAGCCCACGCAGACATGATCTCTCGTATCCGAGCATAGGATAACCGGTTCTTGGCCTCACCACCTAGCTGTTCGATGATGCTCAGAACCTCATCAAGCATCCAGTATCCTCAAAACAGTGGGGACTGTTCTTCCAATCCAACATCGAGACACAACCCTCTCCCTTTCTCTGGTCTGGCCGAAGAGATCCACTCTCACCTACTCACCTCCAACGATCACTCGTATCCACATCGCAGCAGGAGAAGGGATTGACTGTCCTCCAACTGCGCCCGTCAACGATGCTCTCTTCCCCCCACTCCATAAACAATGGGCTGAGGTGGTTCTGCTCTCAACTGCGCCCGTCCACCTCCACATTCTGATGTGGGAGGTGCGGGAACACGAGTGACACCCCCTCTCGCCCATGACCGCACTCCCATGATGATGTATCAGGCAGATCTCCTAACTACGGGCACCCATGCTGATCCATCAGACGAATCAGAGCGGGAGAAGGGGTCATGATCGGCGCCCCTAGATCAGCCTGTATCATGGTTGTTTGGCACCAACACAGTAAACACCATTGACAGGAGAGGCATATGAAAACCTGGCTCGCCCTCCCCAACTTCCGTCATCACATCACCCAAAAGGTCCGGATTGCAGGCCAACGCACGCGTTACATCAGTGTACATGACGACGAACACCCCGCAGAAATCTTCCTTCGCCTCAAAGGGTCCGACTGCACTTCGGAATTGATCGGTCTCTACGACGTGATTGCCCGCCTGATGAGAGTACCCCAAGGTTCCCGAGCGGACCGCAAGCTTACACCGAAAGAACAACGATTCGTGCAGGAATATGCCATTGATTTGAATGGCACTCAAGCAGCGATCCGAGCAGGCTACAGCCCTAAGACGGCGCGGGATCAATTGCCTCCGAGGCCTTGCAGCGTCCGGCAGTGAAGGCTGCGACGAGGAAGGCGCTTCGAACGAATGAACCGCGCCTACAGATGTTAACCGCGATGGCCTTTTATGATCCGCTGGATGCGATCAAGTTTGACCCTGAGCTTGGGCGCCGTCTAGGAGTCTGTCGGACTTTTCGTTGGCGGTTTCAAGTTCCAAGTGCAACGGGTGGATGATGGCGCAGTTGCGCATAG
>JBDTPK010000591.1:0-2577 GCA_039932735.1 Nitrospirota bacterium | reverse complement strand
TTCTGCGCCGAACTGAGCCGTGGGTAAGAATGGCTGCATTGATCCGTCAGGGCAATAGAAGCCACATTCGATTGCCCTGAAAAAGGCGGGCTGCATTCAACAAGTGCGACGCAGTCACGTAGCCGTATCGCATCACACCTATCCGGTCTTCCGTATCACCAACACCCCGTCGCGGATCGTGACGAGCACGGCAGAGACGCGTCGATCGCTCGATACCACTTGGTTCAGTTCTTGAATAGCCGCCGTCTTGTCATCCAGCGGTGGTTGTTTGAGCACATCGCCATCCCACAGGACATTGTCGATCAGGATCACGCCCTGTGATGCGAGCAGATCGAGCGATCGCCGGTAGTAATTCACATAGTTGATCTTGTCGGCATCGATGAAGATCAGATCGAACGGTCCTGTGAGGTGCCGCATCGTGTCGAGTGCCGGCCCCATGCGAACGTCAATCTTCTTGCCAATCGGCGAACGCGCGAAATACCGGCGCGCGAGCGCGGCTGACGCCTCATCCACTTCGC
This sequence comes from Nitrospirota bacterium, assembly GCA_039932735.1. GTDB lineage: Bacteria > Nitrospirota > Nitrospiria > Nitrospirales > Nitrospiraceae > Palsa-1315. The sequence continues at coordinate 2,059 of JBDTPK010000591.1, read as the reverse complement.
ATGTAATCACAGTCCCAGCAGCCGGCAACGCTTCGGCAAAACAGAGGGCGCTATAGCCGGTAAACATGCCGATTTCCAGCACACTGGTGGCCCGCACCAACTGCGTCATCATCTTCAGAAAGGCTCCTTCGAGCGGCCCGACAATCATCTGCGGAGCCTCCATGCGCCGCTGGGTTTCTTCCCGCAAGGCGCGACAGAGATCCGACTCCGGCATGGAGTGACCTTGGGCATAGGATTCGATGTCGGCAGGTACGAGTTTATTCATCGCTCTAACAGGATGCTGAAAAAGTCCGCCAGCAGCGTTCTCGCATCGCTCAGATCCTCAACGTACCCCAGAGGGTACGCCTGCGGTCCTCGCTCGCTGCGGCCTTGCTGGACGGCCCTTTTGAGCATCCTGAGACTATTGCGCTATCAGAATCATCATGTAACATCGCGGCTATGACCCGCATGACCCATGCGGACTAGTTTGAAAAAGGATAGTTCGTTGCGTACACTACGCCACCAAATGCAGATCGGCGCGATCATAACATGACGGTTCCTAAAGGAGACACTCGACTGTGAAAACTCTGAAGACTGTTGACGCCTTGACGACCAGACTCTTGGAAATCCAGCGCATTAACAGTGCGGCCGCGCTCCTCTCGTGGGACCAAGAAACCTACATGCCGGCCGGCGGAGGCGAAGCCCGTGCCGAGCAGATTTCAACGCTCCAGGGCATTGCACACCAGAAGTTCGTTTCGCCGGACGTTGAGCGGTTGCTCACCACCTGGGTGGATCCGGAGACCGGTGAAATCCGTGATACCCCCGGCGAAGGCTGGGATGAACCGTCTCGATCGCTGCTCCGCGAAGTGTGGCGGGACTATCGCCGCGCGAAGAAGCTGCCCTCTGATTTTGTCATCAAACTTAGCCGGGAATGTTCGCTGGCGCAGCAAGTGTGGGTGCAGGCCAAAGAACATCGGGCCTTCTCGCAATTCCTCCCGAATCTCCGCACGGTCTTGTCGCTCAAGCGAGAAGAGGCTGAATATCTCGGCTATGAAGACTCGCCATACGATGCCCTGCTCGATGTGTACGAACCGGGCTCTACGATCGCGGCGTTGCGTCCATTGTTCGCACAGGTCAAAGGCCGTCTTGTGCCACTGCTCAAAAAGATTCGGCAGAGTTCGGTTCAGATCGACGATGCCATGTTATTTCACACCTTCGATCAGGCGCGCCAGCTGGAGTTCGGCAGGATGGTCTTGACCGCCATGGGGTACGACTTTGACCGGGGCCGCCTCGACTTATCAGCGCACCCCTTCACCACGTCGTTTCATCCGACGGATGTGCGCGTCACGACCCGCGTGCATGAACACGATCTCCAATCCTGTCTGTTCAGTTGTATCCATGAAGGCGGCCATGGGTTGTACGATCAGGGACTCGACGCACGTTACTTCGGCATGCCGCTGGGCGATTCGGTCTCGCTCGGCATTCATGAAAGTCAATCGCGCATGTGGGAAAACTGCGTGGGCCGGTCGCGACCGTTCTGGCAATTCTTTTACCCGATGCTCCAGCACACCTTTGATCATCAATTGCGCGCCGTCGACGGGGAACAATTCTACGCGGCCATTAATCGAGTGAAGCCGTCGCTGATTCGAGTCGAAGCCGATGAGCTCACCTACAATCTCCACATTATGTTGCGGTTCGAAATCGAGCAGGATCTCATTGAAGGCCGGACGCGCCCGGAGGACTTGCCGGAGATCTGGAATCAGAAAATGGAAGAATACCTGGGCATCGCCCCTTCCAACGATGCAGAAGGCGTACTGCAAGACGTGCACTGGTCGTTCGGCGCCTTCGGCTATTTCCCGACGTACACACTCGGCAATCTCTACTCCGTTCAATTCTATGAGCAGGCCAAGCTGGAAATCCCCCATCTGGAGGATGAAATTGCGGCAGGACAGTTGATGGTGCTGCAGCGTTGGCTCGGACAGAAGATTCATCGTTGGGGCCGGATGTTCACACCGGATCACCTCGCCCAACGCGTGACAGGGAAAAGCCTCGACCCGGAACCGTTCTTGTCTTATGTTGA
>JBDTPK010000590.1:0-2581 GCA_039932735.1 Nitrospirota bacterium | reverse complement strand
CGGACGACCAAATCCCTTGGTGACGTTAGCAGTGGATACGAACTGACATTAGTGCCCTCTGTCAATCTAGCGTAAACATCCAGACCTCTCAGCATGAAATTCATACCAGACGTCATCATCATCGGCGGAGGCTTGGCGGGGCTCTCTGCGGCCCTGTATCTCGGTCGGAGCAAACGGCAGACATTACTGATCCATTCGGGCCGATCGATGGCCAAGTGGGAAACGGATGTGCAGAACTACCTCGGGTTTCCCGACGGCATCGAGGGCAGGGAGCTACTCAATCGCGGGCACGCACAGGTGGCTCGTTTCCATGTAGAGGTCCTGGAGGATGAGATCCGCACGCTCAACAAGAAGACCGACACATTCGAGGTGCAAGGTCAGCGGGCAACCTATCAGGCACGCCGGCTACTGATCGCAACAGGACTTACCCATCTGCCTCCGGATATTCCCGGTGTCAAAGAGTGCCTGGGGAAAAGTCTGTTCTTTTGTAAGGACTGTGATGCCTATCGTCTGCAAGGCAAGCGTCTCGTCATCATCGGAGCAAACAATGAAGCGGCGGACTATGCGCTGGCCATGTTGCTGTTCTCGCCGTGCGTGACGATCGCGACCAATGGTCAAACGCCCACCTGGAACGCGGATCATGCCGGATGGCTCCAAGAGTATCAGGTCCCGATTCGTCAGGAGCGAATCCGTCTGGTAGAGCATGATGGGGGACAACTTCGAATGCTGCTGTTCGAGCAGGGCGACCCCGTGGAGCTCGATGCAGCCTTTACGACACGAGGCGACGACTATCACAATGAATTAGCTGAGCAGGTGGGAGCCGCGATTGACACGGAAGGGGAGATTGTCGTCGATGCTTCTCTGAGAACTAGTGTGGCTGGGCTCTATGCGGCAGGCTGTGTAACCGCGGCGAATTGTCAAATGATCATCGCCGCTGGCCAAGGCGCCATCGCCGGACAGGCCATCAACAGAGACCTGTTCGAAGCCAGCCTGCGAAATCATACAGTGCCCCGTTCTGGTTAAACGCCTCATCAGCTGCAGGGTCGCTCGTCGAGATGAACCTAAGATGAACCTGCCAATGAGATGAATGGAGCCCCCACGCCTGTTGAACATGTATCACGAATCAAGAGGAGACGCTCGGATATGGGAGGCAAGGAACTGCAGAGTCGCATTGAGGGGAAGGTGACCACCGCGACGGATGCGGGGTACGAGCCACTCAGACGGGCCATGAACTGGAATCAGTTGACACCGATGCGCTACCCCAAGCTGATCGTACAAGTCGCGACGGAGTCTGATGTAGTCGAGGCGGTGCGATTTGCGCGCACACATGAAATGAAAATCGCGGTGCGCGGCGGAGGGCACAGTTGCATTGGCGCCGCGCTTTGCGACGAGAGTCTCTTGATTGATCTTGGGCGTCTCAATCAGGTTTCGATTGACTCCGAGGCCCGTGTGGCGGCGGTTCAGCCGGCCGTCACCGGTCGGGACCTCAACCATCAAATGGCTCTCCACGGGCTGGCCTTTCCCGTCGGACATTGCCCCACGGTTCCGCTAAGCGGCTTTCTCCTGAACGGCGGTCTCGGCTTCAACTCCAATAGGTGGGGGCCAGCCTGCTTCAGTCTCGAATCCGCCACAGTGGTCACCGCCGAGGGCAATATAGTGGTCGCCAATCCCGATCAACACGCTGACCTACTCTGGGCCGCCCGCGGAGCGGGACCGGGATTCTTTGCGGTGGCTACACAATACGTGGTTAAGCGCTACCAAGCCCCGCATGCCATCACGACGAGCACCTACTATTACCCTTTGCACCGCATTGAGGAGGTCGGCGCATGGGCAGGGAGCATCGCCAGACAGATGCCGAGCGAGGTGGAGCTGACCTTTTTCATCGTGCCTGCCCCTCCTGCTCTCGCCGAGCAATGCTGGTCCAGCAATGGCTTTATGGGTATCCTGAGCGCGACCGCCTTTGTGGATACCGCGCAAGAAGCGATCGCTACACTGAGCCTCCTAAAGAGCTGCCCTGTGGTATCCGAATGTCTGCAAATGGAGGTGAACCAACCCACGCGCTTGGCTGCCCTTCTGGAGAAGAGTGGGAGATTATGGCCCGAGCGCCACCGTTACCTGGCCGAGAGCCTCTGGTCGGACTCCCCACCTGCGCAGCTGCTGGGGATTATGCGCGATTATTTCCTGCAAGCGCCGTCAGCGAAGCCAGTGGCGATATGCACCTTCTCCACCGGGGTCGCAGGTAATTCTGCGCTCGTACCCGAGGCGGTTTTCTCGATGTCCGCGGAGACATTACTCTTGCGTTATGCGATCTGGGAGCGATCGGAGGATGACGCGTCTAATGCCGCATGGCATCGAAAAATGATAGCCGCCCTGGACCCGTTTGCGGTGGGCCATTACGTGGGCGAGTCGGACATCCTGTCGGATCCGGCGCGCGCTGAACGGTCCTTCGCGCCCACGAATTGGCGACGCCTCCAGGCGCTTCGCCGAAAATACGACCCGGATGCTCTGTTTCAGGGGGACTTCCACCTAGAAGATTAATGTGAACTATACTTAATTTCGATTCAAACCCACCTGATGTTTC
>JBDTPK010000589.1:0-2586 GCA_039932735.1 Nitrospirota bacterium | reverse complement strand
CATTCTTGAACATAAGAGAGCGGAACTCCGGCGCAAGCGAAGCCGAGGCTACCTCGCCGAGTTGAAGGCAAAGATTCAAGACGTGCCAGGTCCACTCGGTTTTGCCGTGACTCTCGAGGCCACTAGAACGGACGGCAGTCCTTCGCTGATCGCAGAAGTGAAGAAATCTTCACCCAGTCTCGGCCTCCTCCGTCCCGAGTTTTCCGATCGGTTTGACTATATCGAAATTGCCAAGACCTATCATGCCCATGGCGCCTCGGCGCTGTCCGTCTTAACCGACAAGGATTTCTTCCAGGGGAGCCTCGACTACCTCCGCGAGATCAAACAATCGGTGCCGATGCCTGCCTTGAACAAAGAATTCATGGTTGATGAGATTCAGTTTTACGAAGCGCGAGCCTACGGGGCGGATGCGGTCCTTTTGATCGTCGCCGCGCTTGAACGACAGCAATTGATCGACTTCTATGCGCTCGCTCAGGGGTTACACTTGGATGTGCTTATTGAAACTCATCACGAGCGCGAACTCGATAGGGTTTTGGAACGGCTCCCGGAGGCAAGGTTGATCGGCATCAACAACCGAGACCTTAAGACCTTCACGACCGATCTGGCCGTCACGCTGCGCTTGGCGAAACGGATTCCGTCCGGCAAGCTCATTGTCAGTGAAAGCGGGATCCATCAGCGCGCCGACGTGGTGCGGTTGATCGAAGCCGGCATCCATGCCATGCTCGTCGGAGAATCGCTCATTCGAGCGGAAGACACGGCCGCGAAGATCCGTGAGTTGAGAGGAGTGCAGGCTCCATCCCATGCCTAAAATGGCCGCTCCACCCAAAGTCAAAATTTGTGGCATCACCAATGCCGAAGATGCCGCAGTGGCAGTTGCTGCCGGGGCTGATGCGGTAGGGTTTGTCTTTTATCGGAAGAGTCCGCGGTATATCGAGCCTGCGGTGGCTCGGCAGATCGTGATGAGTCTGCCTCCCTTGGTGAGCCCAGTGGGTGTGTTCGTCGACGAAGCACAACAGGTCGTTCGGAATCTAATGGACGACTGCGGGCTCACAATTGCGCAGCTGCACGGAAACGAATCGGCGATCTATTGCAAAGAATTAGGCCGTGCGGTTCTCAAAGCGCTGCGTATGAAAGACCGGAGCACGTTTCTCGCCTTGGCGGAGTTTCGAGGAAGGGCCGGCGTTCGAGGGTTCGTATTGGATGCCTTTTCCGATCAGGCCTATGGAGGCACTGGACAGGTCATCGATTGGCAACTCGCCGCAGAGGTCGCCAAGGCTGCGAGCGTGCTTCTGGCAGGGGGGCTTACCCCGGAGAATGTTGAGAAGGCTATCCAAGCGGTGCAGCCGTATGGCGTGGATGTGAGCAGCGGCGTCGAGCACGCGCCGGGCAAGAAGGATCACGAGAAAGTGCGTGCATTCATTCGAGCCGTCAGAGTTGTCTCTCCGACATGAGCCCGTCTATACTGCGGCACTCTAATAAGCACGAGGATGGCGATGGGTTCTGTTCCCAATAAGCAAGGCCGGTTCGGCGCGTATGGCGGACGCTATGTCCCTGAAACCCTCATGCCCGCGCTGCTTGAATTGGAGCAGGAATATGCCCTGGTCAAAAAGGACAGGGGCTTTCAGTCCGAGCTCGCCTATTATTTGAAGCACTACGTCGGACGTCCCACCTCCCTCTACTTTGCACAACGACTCACGAAGCGGTTGGGTGGAGCAAAGATCTATTTGAAGCGCGAAGACCTCTGTCATACCGGAGCCCACAAAATCAATAATGCGATCGGGCAGGGACTGTTAGCTCGGCGGATGAAGAAGCCGCGCATTATCGCTGAAACCGGAGCCGGACAACATGGAGTGGCGACCGCGACCGTTGCCGCGATGTTCGGGCTTCAATGTGAAGTGTATATGGGGACCGAAGACATGCGGCGCCAGGCGCTGAACGTCTTCCGGATGAGATTGCTGGGCGCGACCGTCACTGGGGTCGACGCGGGAAGCCGCACGCTCAAGGATGCCATCAGCGAAGCCATGAGAGATTGGACGACGAATATCCGTACGACCCACTACATTCTCGGTTCAGTGCTCGGAGCCCACCCCTATCCGATGATGATCCGGGACTTCCAATCCATCATCGGACGTGAAACCAGGCGGCAGATCCTGGCGGCAGAAGGGCGGTTGCCGGATTCTCTCATTGCCTGCGTCGGCGGGGGCAGCAATGCTATAGGACTCTTCCATGCATTCATTCGAGACAAGAAAGTGAAGATGATCGGTGTTGAAGCTGGCGGTCTGGGGGTCGCGAGCGGAAAGCACGCCGCCCGTTTTGCCGGAGGAAAACCAGGCGTGTTGCAAGGCACCATGACCTATCTGCTCCAGGGAGACGATGGACAAATTAATTTGACCCATTCGGTTTCAGCCGGGTTGGATTACGCCGCGATCGGTCCGGAACACAGTTATTTGCGGGATCAAGGGCGAGCCGAATACACCTCGGTGACTGACGACGAAGCCATGGCGGCGTTCGATCTTCTGGCCAGAGAAGAAGGGATCATGCCGGCCCTCGAAAGCGCCCATGCCATTGCGCACACGGTGAAGATCG
>JBDTPK010000588.1:0-2586 GCA_039932735.1 Nitrospirota bacterium | reverse complement strand
GTGGCTTGACAGGATTCCTCCGGCTTCAGTACTATGCCGGAACCTTTAATGCTCATCCTGCGAGGTGAGCAAGGAGTGTTCATGGGCCTCAATCGGGTTTGTGTTGATCGGTACGTCTCAACCTTCTCGTCGGACTCCGATGAGAGGGTTTTTTTATGCTTTCACCAGCTGTGACAGGTGAAGTGGTCGAATATTATCTGGTGAGAACGAGGGAATGATGTCGAGCGGCGACCGACAAGCCGAAGGAATGGTGATGGATGCGGGAGACATCGCGCGCGCGGTGACCCGTATTGCCCATGAAATTCTTGAACGCAACAAAGGCGTCAAAGATTTGGTGCTGGTGGGGATTCGAACCGGGGGGGTGCATCTAGCCCATAGACTGGTGAGGCGAATCCAAGAGATTGAGGCGGCGGCGGTGCCGATCGGCGAGTTGGACATTACGCTCTACCGGGACGATCTCTCCTTGCGCAAGGAACAGCCGATTCTTCGCAAGACGTCAGTCCCGTTTGATATTGCCGACAAGATCGTGGTGTTGGTCGACGATGTGCTGTTTACGGGCCGAACTATTCGCGCGGCGATGGACGGGTTGATTGATTTGGGGCGACCGGCAGAAATCCAGCTGGCCGTCTTGGTCGATCGAGGCCATCGTCAGTTGCCAATCAAGGCGACGTATATTGGGAAAAATATTCCGACGTCCCGGGAAGAAAAGATCCAGGTGCTGTTAGAAGAAGAAGGCGAAGATGATCGAGTCGTGATCTTCAAGACGTAAAGCGGAGGATGCCATGAGCCTCAAACGCAAAGATTTGCTGAGTCTGGCGCCCCTGTCGGTGGATGAGATCTCGCTCATCCTTGAAACAGCGGACTCCTTCAAGGAAGTCACGGGTCGAGAGATCAAGAAAGTGCCGGCTCTGCGAGGCAAGACCGTCGTCAATCTTTTCTTCGAGCCCAGCACGAGAACACGCACCTCGTTCGAACTCGCAGCGAAACGGCTGAGTGCAGATGTGATCAACTTCTCGCCGTCGTCGAGCAGCGTCGTCAAAGGGGAGACCTTGCTCGACACCGCGCGCAATATCGAGGCGATGCAGGCGGATATTATCGTGTTGCGTCACCCCTCGGCCGGGGCGGCCGAGACCCTGGCTCGCGGGGTGAAGTCTTCCGTGATCAATGCAGGAGACGGGTGGCATGAGCATCCGACGCAAGGCCTCTTGGATTTGTATACGATTCGCGAGCGTGGATTGTCGTTCGAGGGGCTGCGGGTGGCGATCGTCGGAGATGTGGCGCATAGCCGTGTAGCGCGTTCGAATATTCATGCACTTGTGAAGTTGGGTGCAGAGGTACGGCTGGTAGGACCGCCGACGATGATGCCCTATGGAGTCGAGAAACTGGGCGTGCGCGTCCACTACAATCTCGACGAGGCGCTGCGCGGCGTGCAGGTCATCATGATGCTGCGATTGCAGCTCGAGCGGCAGGGGATTGCGCTGTTTCCAACCATCCGCGAATATGCGCGGTTGTATGGGTTGACGACCGAGCGGGTCGAGTTGGCCAATCCTGGGGCGATTGTGATGCATCCAGGTCCGATTAATCGCGGGGTCGAGATCGCTCCGGAGGTGGCCGATAGTTGGTCGTCGGTGATTCTGGAGCAGGTCGCGAACGGCGTGGCCGTTCGCATGGGGATTCTGTACCTCTTGTCAGGAGCAAACTGAATTGTGGCTATATACATTGCAGGCGGGCATGTGATCGATCCGGGACGGTTCAACGGTGTGGCCGACGTGCTGATCGATGAGGGCCGAGTGGTTGCGGTGGGGCCTCGCCTCACGGTTCCTGCAGGGGCCACGATCATCAATGCCAGAGGCCGGTTGGTCCTTCCCGGCTTTGTCGATCTCCATGTGCATTTTCGGGAGCCGGGCTTTGAATACAAAGAGTCGATCCAGAGCGGAGCGGCGGCAGCCGTGGCTGGCGGCTTCACCTCAGTCTGTTGTATGCCCAACACGAATCCTGTCAATGACAACCAAGCGATCACGGAATTCATGCTCGATCGTGCGCGAGCAGCAGGACTGGCGAATGTCTTTCCGATCGGCGCGATTACGAAAGGCTCGGAAGGGAAAGAATTGGCAGAGATCGGCGACTTGCGGCGTGCCGGCTGTGTCGCAATTTCGGACGATGGAAAGCCAGTGATGAACAGTTTGGTGATGCGTCGAGCGATGGAGTATGCCTTGGCCTTTGACGTGCCGGTGGTCGATCATTGCGAAGACTTGCATCTCGCCGAGGGGGGCTGTATGAACGAAGGAGCCATCTCGACCGAGTTGGGGCTTCCTGGGATGCCGGCGGCGGCGGAAGATGTCATGGTAGCGCGCAATCTTGCCTTAGCGGAACTGACCGGGGCTCGGCTGCATCTGGCGCATATCAGCACCGAGGGATCGGTTCGGATGGTGCGCGAGGCGAAGTCCCGCGGGCTCAAAGTCACAGCTGAAGCCTGCCCCCATCACTTTACCATCACGGAGGAAACGGTCCGGGGTTATAATACCTATGCGAAAATGAATCCCCCGCTTCGGACCTGGAAGGATGTCCAGGCGATCAAGGAAGGTC
>JBDTPK010000587.1:0-2586 GCA_039932735.1 Nitrospirota bacterium | reverse complement strand
ACGTCAAACGCAATCGGCCTGCTGTCCCGCAACTGTAGGCGACGTGCCGCACGATCAATGGATAACACTTCATCCATGACGACGCGAACATGTGGATGCCGCCGAAAGATCGTGCGTAACGGCCAGGCGATATCGCCAGGAGACAGTGCGCACGTGGCCACCTGGTAGAGTAAGGGTTGAAACAGATGATGGTTGGTGCGGTCGATAAGCACCACGTCGGCATCGCGCAACGATTGCGCCGCCGTCAGTCCTCCGAAACCACCCCCGATGATGACGACTTGTTTGTGAGGCATACAAGAGAGTCCTAGCCCGCGAAACGGCTGCTACCGTCATTTCCTCGATTACTCATAGACTCAATTTGACTCTAGCTGAACCTCAGGAAATACGCCCGTAAAATCTATCCTCGCGCTCAGCCACTCTGCCCCCTACTCCAACACCATGCTCCGTACCTCATCTCGATACGTATCGGGTGACGCGTTGCAATACTGGGACTCAATTGAACAGGGTACCACGATCGTGCGGATCACAAGGTGAACGTGGCCATCGGAACGACTAAAAACCAGCCTATGACTTATGGCCCACCTTCGTTCCAGCGCGAGCAGTCTTTGCTTCCGCTCAAGGTCCCAGCGATAGCCCGCAAGGTGTCCGTAGCCTCGAACGACTCGATGACAAGGAATGGCCACCGCGACGGGATTGCCGGGACAGTCTATAGCCACGGCGCGAAACTCCCGTCGGTTGTGCGATCGCTCGCGCGATCTCTTGAGAGGACCTCGTCTGTCTGCGAGGAAACTGTTGCAATGCCTGCCATACCTTGCGGTGGAAGGCCATCGCCTTCACGTCCAACTGGAAGGGATGCATGGCTGCGCCCCCGTTGACGCACGTGAGAAAATAACAGACGGAGGGGGGCCCAGAAATTCGGACAGTATGATAAATGGTAGCCTAGCTTCACCGATGCTGCCGAGGAGTGGCCAACCAGAGGAGCAAGGCGATGAAGAGAACGAGACGCAATCACGGGGCCACCTTCAAGGCGCAGGTTGCGTTGGCTGCCATGAAGGGGGACAAGACGCTGGTCGAATTGGCTGAGCAATTTCATGTTCACCCTACCCAGGTCACCGAATGAAAGCAGCAATTACTGGTGCGAGCCGCGGACGTCTTTGGTGGGAAGAAACCGATGGCAGACACGCTGGACCTCAAGACCCGTCACGCCAAGATCTGCCAACTGGCACTGGAAAATGATTTTTTAGAAGGGGCGCTCCGCAAGTCGAGCTTGCTGAGCGCAAAGCGATGATTGGTCGCACCCCTGCCCTGCCAGCGGTGAGACTATGCCAGCTCCTCGGATTGTCTCGCTCGACGGCCTACTACCAGCCGACGCCAATGTCGACCACAGAGTTGGCATTGATGCGGCTGAGCGACGAGCTTCATCTGGCCCATCCGTTTGCCGGCGCGAGGATGCCGCGGGATCTGCTGAGGGGAGAGGGCCATATGATCGGGGGCACGCACGTGCACACCCTGATGATACGCATGGAGATCCATGCCGTGTATCAGAAGCCCCCCATCAGCCACCGGGATTCCGCCTATACGGTCTATCCCGATCTGCTGCGCGATCTGACGATCACCCGTTCCAATCCCGTATGGACGGCGGACATCACGTATATTCCGATGCAGCGTGGGTTCGTGTATTTGTGTGTCGTTCTCGACCGGGCTAGTCGTCGAATGTTGGCATGGCCGCCCTCTATTACGCTGACCGGTGACTTCTGTCTGAAGGCGGTCCAGGAGGCGCTCACCCGGTATAGCGCCCCGGACATCTTCAATACCGACCAAGGGTGCCAGTTCACCAGCCAGGCCTTCACCGGACTGCTGAAAATCCAGAGCATTCAAGTTAGCATGGACGGGAAAGGGTGCTGGCGCGATAACGTGTTCGTAGAACGCCTCTGGAAGAGTATCAAATACTAGGAGGTGTTTCTCCACACCTACCAGACTGTCAGCGCCGCCCGACAGGGCTTGAACGCTACCTGACGTTCTACAACTAATCGAGGACGCACCGGGTACTTGATGGATGCACACCAAATGGCGTGTGCGTTGACAACCTACCCTCACGGCTCACCGCCGCATAGGTAGAATACCGCGAGGCGCCACTTAAGAACGACCATAGGCTGTCCAATCAACCGGAGCCACCTCTGCCTGCCAACAAAGGGGCGGCAAGCCCCTGGCAAACTCCTACAGAATCTCTATCAGCTTTATTGGCAAAAACGTGCAAGAAACCAATTGACAGACTGAAGAGACGACCCGAATCCTTTCTTCAATTCTGGATTGACTCGTTGAGACAATTACGGCACGTCAAATTCCCGCCCTAGCGTGACCTACAGAACTTTTACAAGATCAAGAGTCACTTGCGGGATGACTACAATAAACCCGATGATTTCTTTCGAGAATCCGACTGCACGCTGAAATGCTTGATGGATGCAGGCGAGATGATAATTGAGTTGGTGAACACTGCCACTACTGGTGAATATTAGGGGCAAGGTTTTTGACGACAAAAGGATCGTTGATAGCCCATCCCGCAACTTCTTCAGCACCCCAGCGCCT
>JBDTPK010000586.1:0-2597 GCA_039932735.1 Nitrospirota bacterium | reverse complement strand
TTGTACCTCCTCGCCTCTTCGCTCGCTACGGCCGCGCCGGCTATTTCTGATGTGTTTCGAACTGGGAGACCGTCAGGTCGTATTGCGCCCGACATTTCGCACAGCGGACCCACACCGCATCTTGAAATACATCCATCTCCCGAACCGACAGGTCGGGAGCATGGGTGCCCATACAGGTCTTGAGCGCTATGAGCCCATCCGGCTGCACAGGATCCGGGTCAGGCAAGGAGGAATCCCCCGTCGATATGTATTTGGTGATCGTGCCGGTGGTCACCCGATGCACCATGCGGCAGGAACTGCAGGTCAGCACCACGATACGCTCCGGCTCGACGCGTTTGACCGTCAGACAGAGCGGATGCACCGACCAACATTGTTGGAGAAAGGCACCGCTACGGATAATTTCTGCCATTGATTGTCCTCGCACCGACGCAGACTGAAGTCAAGGTTCAGGTTGAGCACAGTCCCGACTTTTTCTGTTCAGCCACAATCGGGATCATCACCGTCCCCTAACACCGGCGGATTTTTCAGCACCTGCGCGGCTACAGCGCCCACAGAGCCACCATCATCAATAAGCCCATGACGTAGGGGAGCAGGCAGGAATAGAGCACAGCCGACCACGCACGATCCGGCGCGAGATGACGCGACCGTTGCTCCTTGTAGACGAACTCATGGGAGAGGATCAATACCGTAAGCGTCAGCGCCACCGTCTGACTCGTCCGTGGCCAGGTATACGAACCGCTGAGGAGAAAGTTCGCTGTGAAAAATCCGCTGAAAAGGAGAATGAGCGGCGCCAGAATGAACCGGACTGAATCGGAAAAAAAGGTAAGCCGCCAGCCTGGACGGGCTTCTACGGGGCTTGATTGTGTGTGGAGACTCACGACTCGACGGCCACCGGAATCGCCGCCTTTGGCGGAGATATAGGACCGCCCTCTTGGGCAGTACGGCAGGTCTTACATACACGGGGGCGGGCTTTCAGAAACGAGACTTTGCCGTTGGCCAAGCAGTTGTAATGGACAAACTCCTCGCACAAGGCGCAACGAGACCAGCCGCCACTGAGAAACGTCTTATTGCGGTAGAGCGCTTCCTTGCAGACCTTGCAGTTCCGGGGCTCAATCCCCAACAGCATCGGTTCCCAGTCCCCGCCAGCGTTTCTAATACTCATCCTTGGAGTATAGCGAAGGCGAGAGGAAAGGGGCAAGGGGCACAGAGGTCTTGTCGGGCAGGTTGATGGCTAGGTGGGTGTTGAAAAATCATTCGGACACGAAGAAACCAAGGCTGAGCGAAGCAAGAACGCCGCCGGCAGACTTTTTCAGCATCTGCTAGGGGAAGGCGGAACAGTCTACCATTGCGAAATTTCTCCGTAAAAACGCGAGTTCATAGTCGTCACCGGCATCATCTTTGCGCTGCTGAGGTGGTTCAGAGAGTTGGTCTGGATTGGACGGGCCTACTCTGCCTGGCAATGATCGGGAAGAACTCGAATGAGCAGGAGTACGTCTAAGACGTCGCGCGCTTCTGTTGGATCGAGAGGAACCGTTGTACCATCCCGTCCCACACGAAGCCGTGCAGCCGGAGACTTGCATTCCGTTCCACTTGGGTGAATTCAATCCCGGCCAGATTGCCATGCGCCCACCGTACGTGGGCCTCATCGATCGGCAGCGACTCGTGTTGATCGGGGAGTATCAGGCGCAATGCGACATTGTGGTCTACCAACAGGGGCTGATCGGTTTCGATCGTACACCCCATTGCCGAAAGATTTGTGATTGTCCCTTCACCGACTGCCGACAGTACACAGTACATCGCCGGATAGATGACGGATAGGCGGTAGAGGCTGCGTTGGTAGGGTCTGGTCTGCTCCATGGTGGAGCAGAGTCTACGGAGTCGGGAGGAGGGAAGGTATTCCCCAATAGAGGGGGAGGAGGGGATGGAGTCTGATGATCTTCTGTGCTCGCGCAACGCGCGGCCTCCGAAGGATGGGAAGGGATGGGAAGGGATGGGAAGGGAGCGGCCAGGTGTCCTTTTTGCTCGCAGAACGCGCACGATAAGAATGTGCTCGTTCGATGCGCGCAGTAAAGGACAGCCTTGGCTGCTCCCTCCAAGAAAAACATAAAAAATTGGAATGCCCTCGCTTGGGCTAATGGCGCGTCTCGACGTGCCAGTGGGTGAGCGGGTGCGAAGGTTGCGCGCAGTAGAAGATCAATCAGACCCCATCCCTTGAAGAGGTGATGCGCGAGCTTGGAAGGAGCATGAATATCGTCCGATGCGCGCAGTTGTAAGATTCTCGCCTTAATCCGGGAGTCCGTCATGACCTCTGGGATTCTATTTCAGAGGGAGAGACTTCCCCATTGCGCGGTGCCAACGCCGAAGGTGCTTGAGGCTCGGCAGCTTTGTTTTGCCGCTAAAGAGATAGTTCTCGATCACACCGTAGAGATCGTAATCGACGAACAAGGGTCTATCGGAAATCAAGAACGGCGACTCATTCAGCATCTTGTCGATCGGCATCAGTAGCTCAGCGAATTGCGCGCAGAGGAATGTGCGATGGCTTGTCCATTCCTGGAGGCAGCCCTTTCCGAACTTCCGTTCCTTGTGCCGGATCAGCA
>JBDTPK010000585.1:0-2600 GCA_039932735.1 Nitrospirota bacterium | reverse complement strand
TCATCGGACAGATCACGCATCTGGCGACGGTAGCTATTGAGCATAAGCATAGGGAAGAGAAGCTCCGCCAAGATGAACGGGAGCTGCGACGCATCACCGACGCGATCGCTCAACTCATTTGTGTCCTGGGACCCGATGGAAAAACTCTCTATGCGAATCGATTTGTGCTCAACTACAGCGGTCTGACCTTGGAAGATGTGATGGCGGATGACTTTCGCACACGATTTTTTCACTCTGATGATATCGAGAGATCACAGAACGAGCGCCAGCATGCGTTCGAACGCGAAGTCCCATTTGAATTGGAGCTACGTGCGCGCCGTAAGGATGGTCAGTACCGGTGGCTTCTGATCCGCTATAACCCCTTGCGGGACGAAGAAGGACGGATCATTCGCTGGTACGCGACGGGCACCGATATCGACGATCGCAAACGGGCTGAAGAACGGATTCAAACAGAAAACTTGGCGTTACGAGAGGAAATCGATCACACTTCGATGTTTGAAGAAATCGTCGGTTCGTCGGAAGCCATCCGCAAAGTATTGACGCAAGTCGCCAAAGTGGCACCGTTGGATTCCACCGTACTCGTGCTGGGTGAGACCGGGACGGGCAAGGAGCTCATCGCTCGGGCCATTCACAAGCGCTCGAAGCGGTCATCCCGTGCGTTTATTACCGTCAATTGTGCGGCAATCCCCGCATCGCTTATTGCCTCTGAGTTGTTTGGGCACGAGAAAGGCGCGTTCACCGGCGCGATCCAAAGACGCCTGGGACGGTTTGAACTGGCCGATGGCGGGACCATCTTCCTTGACGAGATCGGAGACCTGCCGGCCGAGACTCAAATCGGTCTACTGAGAGTGCTCCAGGAGAGAGAGATTGAACGGATCGGCGGCAACCAACCGATTTCCGTGGACGTACGGGTGCTGGCTGCCACGAATCGAGACCTGAAGGCGGCCATGGCAGCAGGCACCTTTCGCCAGGATCTCTTCTATCGGCTCAATGTCTTTCCAATTCAGATACCCTCGCTGCGCGAACGGGTGGATGATATTCCGTTACTCGTCACCTACCTGATTGAGCGTTATGCAAAGAAGGCCGGTAAACAAATTAGGAACATACAGAAAGAGACCCTGGAGCTGTTTCAGGCCTACGATTGGCCCGGCAACATTCGCGAGCTACAGAATGTCATCCAGCGGGCTATCGTGCTGTGCGAGGGCGAAACATTTTCCGTCGACGAGACCTGGCTGAAACGGGAAAGGCCCAGGTTATCGGGTACAGTGGTTCCCTTTGGCACCACGCTGGCCGAGCACGAAAAGGAAATAATCGAAACGGCGTTGGCGGATTGTGGGGGCCAGGTCAGCGGCCCTACCGGCGCCGCTGCCAAGCTCGGTCTCCCAAGGCAGACGCTTGAATCAAAAATCACGGCCCTGGGAATTAACAAGCATCGATTCAAAGCTCGACAAGCCGACTACGCACGGTAAAAAGGCCAAAAGTTGTTTGGGTGCCATCCGCGAGAACCGGCCGCTCGCGAATCATTGCTTTTGTTTCAGACTACTCCTCTGACCCCGCACCCGCTCACCATCCTCCACGCAATCTACAGAGAATTGAAATTTCACCGGATACTTCTGCCTCTTTTGCCGATCATTCAGCAAATGCTGAAACTTCGGCAGCCTATTCGACGCTAAACGTAAGCAGATCAAAGGCTTATGATTGGTACCTTCATTGCACTCTTTGTTGCCATCCAGGTCAGAGGAGTCGCAGATGACAATAAAATTTGAAAAAGAAACCCGCCGTCTCAAGACGAGAATTTGTCTGAGCGGTCGGCTGCAATCAAAGCATCTGGAAGAATTGAAGACGCAAATGGAAGGCGCTCGGGCGCGGGTTGCGCTGGACCTCGACGAAGTGACGCTCGTGGATGTCGAGATCGTTCGATTTCTGAACGTCTGTGAAAAACGCGGTGTCGAGCTCCTCAATTGCTGGCCGTACATTCGGGAGTGGATGATCCGTGAGAAAGGCGAGGAAGGGTAAGAGGATGAACTCTAATGTCATATTCGAAAAGGAGGCCACACCATGAAGCACATCATTTTCATTATACTTGGTGCCGTGGCTGTTATGTGCCTAGTGCTTGCAACCGGTTACTTCCAACCTTAGCCGTTAGGATAGCAAGTACCGATGAAAACTGAATGCGACGGCTTTGCAAAAGTCCATAATTATCCGACGGATTTCTGTCTCTCAGCCCTGCAGCAAGGAGCCTAAGAAAGCACGACAGGTCAGAATCCTTCGCTCTTCTTAAAATCGTGACAGAGAAAGGAACTAATCGCGATGCCAGTGAATAAAAAAATCTCCTTTTCGGTCCTGTGTGCCTTTCTCGCGATTGGGGCAGTCCTGTTCGTGCACAATTTCATCACGCCCATGCAGACGCTTGAAGAGCTTCCGTATAGCGAATTCAAGACGCTCCTGGCGGACGGCAACGTGGTGGAAGTCACCGTTACTCGTCAGTCATTGCTCGGGAAACTGAAGCCGGGAGAAGGATCAAAAGAACAGAAGCTGTTTACGACTGTCCGGGTTGAAGATCCTGATTTAGTCAAGGAACTCAACGTACGCAACGTCAA
>JBDTPK010000584.1:0-2602 GCA_039932735.1 Nitrospirota bacterium | reverse complement strand
ACAAGCCACATACTGGAGTCACCCAAACGTATTGTGGTCAAAGCCGACCGTGTCCGACTTCGTTGACTTCAAAAGAACCCTCCCGATACAATCACCGACCTTTCCAGCGCCATCTGCCTGACGATAGAATCGTACCAATGAAAAGCAACAGCATCGGGATTCTTGCGAAGCCGAATTTTCCTGAGATCAAGAGTACGCTCCATGATGTGATCACCTGGCTCCGGGCTCGCAGCATCGACGTGATTCTGGACACAACCTCGGCAATTCTCCTTGGTGAACAGGGGGGCTATCAGAAAACTCAACTGGCAAGCAAAGCGGATGTCCTTCTGGTCTTGGGGGGCGATGGGACCATGCTGAATGCCGCGCGACTGGCAGGAGAGCGAAGCATTCCCATCCTGGGAGTCAACATGGGCGGACTAGGGTTCTTGACAGAAGTCCGCCTGGATAAACTGTATCCCTCACTCGAACGAGTGTTTGCGAATGACTTTGTCCTTGATGAACGGCTCATGCTACGGACGCATATCCATCGGCACGGAGAAACGGTTGCCCAAGGAGTGGTGTTGAATGATGTCGTCATCAGCAAGGGCACACTAGCTCGCATGATCGAACTCAAGATTGCGATTCAGGGACGGTTCGTGACCAACTTGCGGGGCGACGGGTTAATCGTCAGCAGCCCGACGGGATCCACCGCCTACTCCCTTTCAGCAGGCGGTCCCATTATTGATCCAGCAGTCCAGTCGTTGATCCTGACGCCGATCTGCCCTCACACGCTGACACATCGGCCATTGATTGTGCCGGGCCACGCGGAGATTGAGGTGACACTCACCAGTAAAGACGACGGCGCCATGGCGACGCTCGACGGACAGGTGGGAGTCGCGATCATACAGGGCGATACGGTCGCGATCCAAACCTCAGACTACCGGACGCAATTGATCCGATTTCCAGAGAGCAATTACTATGATGTGCTCAGAGAAAAACTCAAATGGGGGGACGGGTAGAACCTAGGAGCTGATGCGTTACGAGTTTCCACCTTCAATCAATTTAAGCATTTCCTGGTTGTTCGCATATTTGAACTCCCCGATACAGTCCTCACCCCAGTGACTCTTTTCTCGTGATTCAAGTATGCGGAGCCCTTCCAGATCAACCGGATGGCTCTGATGTGCCGTGAGCACTGAGGCAAGCTTGTCGAGGACGACTTTTGCGTCGGAATAATTACTCGGAGACTTCGTCGAAAGATAGCGGCTCACCACTTCTGCACACCAATCTCCGTCCCGTTTCGCAATACCGACGAGTCCTTCACTGGCTTTGCGAGCCCATCCAGAGAGAAACACGCCGTCGATGATCTTACCCGCGCCTTCGTCATAGGCCTGAAAGAGCGCATCGTCCGGATCGTTGCCGGTCTTGTGAGGGTTTGTGACAAATAGACCGCTCTTATACGGTAGCCCGACCGTCTCATCAACTTTGTCCCCCACGGCAAAGACCACGGCATCGCAGGGAAACTCGTAAAACTGTTTCAGACCGACGGCAACCGTATCTTCGCCTTTTGGCTCGAGCTTATTGTCTTCCATCTCCAGGCCGCTCACGCGGTTATGTCCATCGACAAGAACACGCTTGGGAGAGGCAAGGAACCTGAAGCCCATCTTCGTCTCGCTGACTTTCGGCTCGCATTTCGTAAACTCATCTGTCAGTCCCTTGAGTACCTCGTCTGCCTTCTGACCGACTATGGCAAGACGCTCCTTAATTCGAGCCACCTCATTGGTGATTCCTATCACATCCATATTGGCGCACACCGCGCGAATTTCTTTCGGATTATACTTTCGTTCGGCAGGCCCGCGTCGCACAATGGCGGTGACTTTTTCGACTTTCTTATAGCGGACCAGCCAATGCGCGATATCGACCATTACATCGCCCGCTCCGATGACGGCCACATGCTTGCCCATCTCAAAAGGACGATCACCGAACCCAGGAAGCCGATTGAAGTGGTACACTACGTCCTTCGCATGGAACACGCCCTTGGCCGAGTCCCCTTCCACACCGATGGCCTTGGTTCCCTGCGCGCCGATAGAAAACACGACTGCGCTGGCACCCAGGCTTCGGACCTCTTCGGCGGTGAGATCTTTGCCATTGCCGATCGAGACATTGCCGAAATAGTGGACGTTCGGTCGATCGAGTAATTCCCAGTACTGCTTTTTGAGGCCGCCCCGGAGCTTGAGCTTTGAGGGAAAGATCCCGTACTCAGCCAGCCCGCCGAACTTAATGTCACGATTCAAGATGATAATGTCATGACCTGCCTTCGCAAGCGACGCGGCCACGGCCATTCCTGCCGGTCCAGCTCCGACCACAACGATCACATGCGTCTCCTGTGTACTCATATGGTATTTCCTGGGAGAAGTGAGTAATAAATGACGAGAACCCCAACAGTTCCGCGGACTTTAGCATAGGGGCTTTTGCGGTGTCAAAGCTGAAACGGCTGCTCAGAGCGAGGCCTTGCGCAACAATTCATAGCCGCTCGGGATAAAGAATGTTGTGTGGAAGTTTTCTCTCTGGATTCAAGCTCCGCTGCCTTCTTGCGTTGGCTGAAACTGCGTGATCACAAAACCAG
>JBDTPK010000583.1:0-2602 GCA_039932735.1 Nitrospirota bacterium | reverse complement strand
CGAGCTCCGTCCCGCCAAGACTCATGAGCAGTTCGCGAGATTTGGGACCTTGAACAGCGATCTGAGACAATGCGACTGACCGATCTTCGAGATAAACCGTCTTATCCTGTCCAAGCTGGGATAGTAGCCACGACAGAATCTTCTCGCGGTTCGAAGCATTCACGCATAGGAGAAACTCGTCCGAGGTGAGCCGATAGACAAAGACATCGTCTTTGATGCCGCCGTCCTCATTGCAGACCATGGAATACTGGGCTTGAGACACGGCGAGTTTTCCGACATCATTGGTGGTGACTCGCTGGAGAAATGAGACGGCATTCGTTCCGGCGATTCGCACACGCCCCATATGGCTCACATCGAAGAGCCCGACATGGGAACGAACAGTATAGTACTCGTCCACGACACCGCTGTAGTGGATGGGCATCTCCCATCCGGCGAAATCGACAAGTTTGGCGCCACTTGCACGATGTTGTTGGATGAGAGGAGTCCGTCGCATCATCGCCGTACGGACAGACATGCCAGCTCATTCATCGGACACCGAGCAACTCAACATCGAAAATCAAGGTGGCATTCGGGGGAATCACACCTCCAGCACCCTGTGCACCATAGCCGAGCTTGGAAGGAATCGTCAGCTTTCGTTTCCCGCCGACTTTCATGCCCTTCACGCCCTCGTCCCATCCCTTGATGACTCGTCCAGCACCAAGGGGAAAAGAGAAGGGCTGGCCTCGATCCACGGAACTATCGAATTTCTTCCCGTTTTCTAACCAGCCAGTGTAATGCACGCTAACGGTCTGTCCCGCCTCTGCCGTCGCTCCGGGTCCGATTGTGAGTTCAACATACTGCAACCCCGATGACGTCGTAACTTCATTCCCTTGGGGACCTGCTTCCTGAAACGGCATGATGACTCCTTTCTTCATCGTGAATCCCTCCACCATAATCACCGACGGCACCAGTATCGCGTCATTGTTGTGCACGGAAATTCTAGCCAACGTCTAAGCCTGCAATTCTGCGTGAGAGCTTCATGAACGTCGCTCACGGATGTTCCTTGCGTGAGTCAGGCTCGGAGAAGATGACCACAGTCGCCGTATAACCGTGAAGAAAATTACGACCTCCGACCGGGCCGATTTCGCCCTGCGCAAAGAATCCCGCCGTCGGAATGGGACCCAGCCGTTCTTGCACGGCACTGCTATCGTGATGGGAGTGGCCGAAGAGTCCCTCTCCACGCCCGCAACAGCTGAACATGAGGGCCCCGAGCGGCAGATTTTTGTGCTTCGCTCGATCCGTAGCCAGGCAAAAATGCAAGTCGTCGCTTGCGGACTTCGCGTCACGAAGGTGGAACTGCACGGTCTGGCCTTCCTGAACGACGTCTCCGATCGCGACGGCCCCGGCCTGTTGATCCGCTCCAATAAGGTTCCGAACGAGGAAGTCTCCTCGTTCGAAATGGCTCTTGTGCTCATCAACCACAATGCCCAAGTGTAACGCGCGGTGGGCATCACGTTGGGTTCTCCCCATGGATTCGAAGACGTCCTGGAGCCGTTTGAGGGCTGAGGCGCCTGCCAGTTCGTAGATGAGATTTTGCTCCGCTCTCGTCACGACAAACCGCTCGCCGATCGGGCGGCAGCCTTGCGAGGTCACGGTTCGCACGGACACCGCCCCGGTGAGTTGCACGCCCACCACGCCACCGTCAAAACTCTGATCATTGAGGAGCAGTCGATTCTCTCCCGCCTCTTGTCCTCCACCGGCAAGCCCCCCGCCAACTTTCCCAAGCGGGTACCGGTCGTTCATGAGGGACAACACTTCCTGCATCGGGGTTGAAAATGGATCGGCGAGGAGGAGAAAGGTCGAATCCTCGATTCCCGATTCCGGCCACCCAGGCATACGGATTTGGTCCTGCAGCTGAGACACGGAGAGCTGCAGCGGAATCAAACTGACATCAGGAAGGCATGCGACCCAGACCGTGATGGCTGCAGTG
Source organism: Nitrospirota bacterium (assembly GCA_039932735.1). Taxonomy (GTDB): domain Bacteria; phylum Nitrospirota; class Nitrospiria; order Nitrospirales; family Nitrospiraceae; genus Palsa-1315. Next base: position 633 of record JBDTPK010000583.1, on the reverse strand, counting down.
GTTTCAATCTCTTCGGAACCGGCGATGATACCTTCACCGGAACAACCCAGGCAGACCTTCGCCCGTAGCTCACTCTGCAGCATGGCGGAGATCATGGAGGCATTGGCCGCATGGTGGGAGGAAAAAAAGACGAAAGCCAGATCGATAGGAGCCGTGCCGATTTGCACCCGGATGGCATCGGCGAGATCGTGGATGGCAACTTCTGTATCGGTCTTGCGCGAGAGTGCAGTCGCGAATTGAAGCATGGCGGGATCTTTCAGCATCCTGCTAGACTCCTGGGTCCATCCGTTCCGGCCGGTCCTTCGCCAGCTTATTATAGTAGCGCCACAAGTAGGAATGGTAGTCGTCGAGCTGGGCCAGGAGATAGTGCAGTTCTGTGGGGTCTTCTGTCTCCACAGCATGGGCCATGCGGGTTTGTAAAAACTCGGCGAATGCGTTGGTTTTCCCCAGAGCGGTGATCAGACTCAAGCTACCGCCGAGTTGGTATTCGTTCATGCTCATCCTCCAGACGCAAGAGACTCGCGAAAGAATAGCGAGGCACGAGACGGAAATGCAAGTGAGGGAATCTTCCTGTCCCTGAAAGGCTGATTCCACTCAATTACTCGTCCTGGCATTCGAGGATCGAACAGAGTC
>JBDTPK010000582.1:0-2608 GCA_039932735.1 Nitrospirota bacterium | reverse complement strand
CGTCCTCCGGAGAGAGGTCTATCCTATGACTCTCCACAGAATCCTGGGAACTCCAGTTCTTCACTTAAAGACGAGTCCTAATTTCCGGGACCACTTCTCTTCCACGTCCATCTGCATCAGTCGCTGCGCGACATAGCCGATCATTTCCCGCAGCAGATCGCTGTCGGACCCCTTCTCAAGCAACTGCGCCAGTGCCATCCTGTCGTCGGTCATCGGTTCCCTCTCTGGTTGGTTGTAGCGTCGCAACTCCAACCCTACCGGAAGAACCGATGGCCCCCGCAAGGGGGCTGCAAACTCAAACTTCTACACCACGTCCAGGGACACGACCGTTTCGCAGTTGGTCAGCGAGCGTTATTGCGCACATCGCAACATTCTTCAGCAGGTTCTTTGCTTCCCGTGCTGCTTGCTCCCCGTTCGCTACGTCCCCTCGCACATACAATGGACGAAGAGCGTCGAGTTTCTCGAGCGCATCCAAGAAGCAAGGGCTGCTAGCCAAGCCGAAATAGAGACGATCAAATCCCGTAACAAAATACGAATGAGTGATGTCCCCCTGGTCCGGTGTTAGGCTCAGAGAATGGAAGACAAAGTTTGTCCAGTGAGCCAACGCCAACATAGTTCCATCGATAATTAGCTCGTAATCCTTCAACCGGCATTTTTCAATCGAGCTGGTTATACGCTCCGCTTTGTGTCTATGATCCGCAGCCTGCATTAGGAAACTCCGCGCCGATCACTGATACATGACAGCGCCGCATTCAGACAAGTCTCGAATGCATATTCCATTTTTCGCAGAATATCAGCGTCAACAGCATGACTAGAACGTACGATCGGGTCGCGGAATTGCTCAAGGTACAGCAGAGCGACCTTGGCTTCCTCTAGTTGCTCTGGGATCAGCGCCTCCATTTCTGGACCATCGACGTGCTCGATATCGCCGAAAGGTCGAATTACAAAGTTGAAGGCAACCGGATCTTTGCGTGGCACGACATAAACGGGAATGTTGTACGGGAAGCAGCGCTCCTCGATCGTTGCACCCAAGGAATGCATAGCGGCGTTTATGGCGTGTACCCCGATCGCCAGCGCGACGAAGAGCCACAATTCGCAATCTTGCGTCGCGTCCAGCCGAGTGTGCGCGACCCGCATCCGTTGGACTTTATTTAGGTGCTCGGCGATCAGCATTGGCGTCAGTGGGTAACTTCCTAGTGACGCAAAATCTTGCTCACGAAATCCTTGCAGCGGACCGTCTGTGGATGATCGAAGAGTTGCTCCGGTGGACCTTCCTCTACAATCCGACCGGCATCCATCATGACAACCTTCGTCGAAACCTCGCGTACGAAAGCCATTTCGTGCGATACGATGAGCATCGTCATGCCTTCGGCCGCGAGAACTCGGATTGTGTCCAATACTTCGTTCACGAGTTCGGGGTCGAGGGCCGACGTGACCTCATCGAGCAGCAGGATCTCCGGATTGAGCGCCAAGGCGCGCGCGATCGCCACGCGCTGCTGCTGGCCGCCAGATAATTCCTGAGGATAGGAGCCAAGCTTCTCCGAAAGTCCAACCTTCGCCAGCAGCTGCAGGGCGTGCGAGTGTACGATCTTGGGATCTCTTTTCTTGATTTTGATCGGACCGATCGTGACGTTGCGCAGAACTGTCATATGCTGAAAGAGATTGAACTGCTGGAAAACGATGGCGACGCGGTCGCGAAGAGCTTGCAAGTCTCGCTTGCTACTGTAGCTCACCGGCTCGCCATGAAGAAACACGGACCCAGATTGCGGGGGCAGGAGACCCATGAGGACTCGAAGCAGGCTGCTCTTTCCGGATCCTGATGGCCCGACAATACTGACGATCTGGCCTCTTTCGATCTTAAGGTTCACGCCTCTGATGACGGGGCTCTCGCTGCCATACGTCGCCGTCAGATCGACGAGTTCAAGATGACTCATCGCGTTCTCTCGACGGACCGTATCGGCGGCGAGCTCATCCGCCTTGACTTCCTCTAAATGCAATGTCTGCCGAGGACGCAATACGCCTACCATGCAAGCGGCTCTCGAGCCACCAACCGAATCTCATTAGCGGATAGGACATTACGAAATAGCAAACGAGCACAGCGCCAAAGGAAAGCAAAGCGGACGTTCCCTTATCACTGAAATATCTTCCCACCTGAGTCAACTCGATCACCCCAACTTGAGAGACGACGGCAGTATCCTTGATGAAGGTGACAAAATAGACGAAGGTCGGTGGAAGGATCGAGCGCCATGCTTGAGGCAATATCACGAGCATCATGGTTCGCATCTTCGAAAAATTCATGGACAACGCGGCGTCCCACTGAGTCGAGGGGACCGTCTCGAGACCGGCTCTAATTATCTCAGCAATAAACGCCGTGGATATGACGACGATACTCAGGATGGCAAGCGAAATCAGGGACCAGTCTATCCCGACGCTTTTGGCCGTGAAGAATAGCGAGAACAGGATTACAAGGAAAGGTACGCGTCTGAAAAATTCTACGTAGGCTGTAGCTAGCAATCTCAATGGATAAAGGCTGCGGCCGGAACTCATGCGGATGTTGGCGAGCAAAAAACCCATGACGAAGCCACCGCCACATCCTAGGAAAGTCATC
>JBDTPK010000581.1:0-2609 GCA_039932735.1 Nitrospirota bacterium | reverse complement strand
GTGGTGTGAGAATCCAGCGCGGCCGACACTGCGCCGGAAAAATGTTCGTGGCGTGAATCGTTGTTCTGGTCGATCGGGCCTCGCTGGTAGGTCGGAACCGTGATGTACCCGTTACTGTGGTACCACCGGTACCCCAACGTCAGATTGAGCCGATCCGTCCTCGTGTGGACCGAAAGGGCCTGCGTATAGGTATCGCGGTTTCCCGCTCGACTGTCCACCATGCCCCCGAATCCCGTTGTCGCTGGTTCCGTGATGATGTGGATGACGCCTCCCATGGCCCAGGCGCCCCACAAACTCGATGCGCCTCCCGGAACAACTTCAATGCGTTGGACACGATCCGGCACCAATCCCCAGTTGATCCAGCCCCCAAACCCGTCATTGAGAGGTACACCGTCTAACAATACCAAGCTCCGACGAGTTCCCAGGCCTCGGAGTGAGACAGCCTGCGCGGTTGGATGATTGTAGCGGCTGCTGAGTGTTGCAGGTTGGACACCGGGGACCGATCTGAGGAGATCGTCGACTTGATGCCCGCCCGCATAGGGCGAACTTTCGATCTGTTGTCGCGTGAATATGGTCACCGCCGCCGCACTTTGATCGATCCGCTCAGGCGTTCTCGTTGCAGAGATCACGACCTCGTCCGTGGTCAGGTCAGGGACCTCACGGCCGGCTTGTTCGCCGGCCGCGGGACTCAAGAAGAGATATGGCGCAAGAAAACAACAGAGCTGAATGACGCGGGAACTCTTTATGCCAGAGTCTTCGCCGCTAGTCGGTACGGGTCTGATGACTCGCCACCTGGTTAATCTGGTTGAGCATATGTTCATGCTGTCGGCTCAGCGCGGTCTCCCGTGACGGACCACACGACACCGCCCCGCCTTCGTTTTGAACCTCCACCAGCGCCAGGTCTGACAAGTCGAGAGCCTGGCTTCGTCTTGCCTTCCGATAGACCCACGGCGGCATCGGCTGCTGATCGGCCCTCAAGGGCAATTCCCCGCCACTCGATACCCCGCATTCTCCGGCTCTGCCGCGCTATTAAACGATACTCTGTTCTGTGGCGCAACCTGGCTTAATTGGGGCAATCAGGGTAGATTTGGAGCGAAACTTTTTTGCCAAAGACGAAGGTGGAGGTTAGGCAAGCCGCAACTGCGCCAATGAAGCGACTGCATTTCCTCCGCTGATGTCAGGAATGATGCTCAACTCGAGCACCGTGACCGCCGGGAGCTCGATGTGGTGATCCTCGGTCTCGCTGGTGGTGCCTTCAGGGCTGAAGTTCCATTGCTGCCGCACGATTTCACGAAACGACCGCCCGCCGTCCGCCGACCAACGCAAGACGTACTCTTGCGTGCGAGCGATGTCGAGCTCCGAGAAACTCAGCCAGATTCGCTGTAGCCGTTGCGGTTGGTTGAAGAGTAGACGGATCGTCTGCTTTCCTGGCTCTGCGGCACGCCATCCATCTGTCTGACCTGGTACCAGTGCGGACTCAATTGGATGAGCAGCGTCCTCGGAAGTCATTTCTACCTCTGCGAGTCTCTCCACGTTCAGCCAATCCCCTTCAAGAGGGGCGGCGTCTTTCTGAGCCTGGGCGATAATTCGCTTATGCATGAGTGTCCCTCCTGATGAACCTCTTCATTGCCTCATGGATACATCTGTCGCATGCTCCCCTTGCCACGAAGCAGGGTAACCATATACATCTCTCGATACAAGTCTATCTCATGTTTGGAGCGTATGCACCTCCTGAGTGACGAAAGGGCGCATCGTGTGAAAAGAGGCATGGTGCTTAACGGTGGAGGCTGAATGTCGAATCGGAGAAAGAGTTGAGTTAGTAAAGCGTGTGGGAAGATCAGACCGGGGCCGCCAGTGCCGCTCACCTATCCCACTTCCGCCACTCCCACGGCGGCACTGGCTGCGAGTTAGCCCACAAGTCTTTGTTCGCCTCTCTTGCCTCAGTTTCTAACCCTTCCAGCACTGTAATCCCAGGCGCATACTTCCGATGCCACCAGCACCAGCCCTTTTCCATCGGGCAGCAACACGGCGTAGAGCGGTGAGGACAAACGCTACAATAGGTCTATGCCTGCTCGGGCATATTCCCTCACGGTCCTGCCATATCTCCCAATCAATCTTCTGATTGGCACAGCATTTCGCGCCTGTCGCTGCGTGTCAGGGGGCATAATCTTTGCGTTTCACAACAACGACAGCGACGCACCGACTTCTACCACCATGAGGAACGGTGCGAGGTCCATGCGGTAAGTTCCACGGCTAGGCTGAAGCCGCTCGTGTGTTCGAAGTATGCCCTCATGTTGATTTAGAGCCTGCAGTCCAGTCGCCTCCGTTCACGCCGCATTTCCGGTGTGCACACAAGCACCGATCTCACCGCACGCGCCATTGTCTGTCTCAGCTCTTTGCCGATTCAGGGGATCACTGCGCACTCGGTATCCTCACGCGGATTCAAGTAGCCGGGGCATAATTTCACCGACGGCGTGATGGAGTACCCTCTTGGTGCACCAAGCGGTTACTGATGCGCACCTCTCGTCGGATCCCCGACGAAGACCGGTGCCACATTTACGCCTTGCGAACGGCGGGAAACACACCGGCCAAGATCGGCAAGGCCTTAG
>JBDTPK010000580.1:0-2609 GCA_039932735.1 Nitrospirota bacterium | reverse complement strand
GCTAGGTGGGGATAATAGGAGCCGAGACTCCCGTGGGACGAGGTTTAATTTCTGAAGATGTGATCAACCAAATTAGAGATCGGATCGATATCGCCGAGGTGGTTGGAAATCACGTGAGCTTGACCCGGGCCGGCCAAAATTTGAAGGGGCTCTGTCCGTTCCATCAGGAAAAATCGCCCTCCTTTACGATCAGCCCTTCCCGCCAAATTTTTCATTGTTTCGGGTGCGGCGCAGGCGGCAACGTGTTTACGTTTTTGATGCGGATTACCGGGGAGAATTTTCCTGAGACGATTCGTGAGCTCGGGCAGAAGCTCGGGATCGACGTGCCGGACAGTGGGCAGAGCCCCGGGCCTCAGGCGGCACAGGTGAGTCGCCTTGAAGCACTTAATCGAGCAGTCACGGCGTGGTTCCAGCAGAATTTGAAGGACGACGCGATTGGTGCGACGGCGCGGGGCTACTTGGCCGGACGGGGCATCCTAGCTGAAGCGATCGAGCGATTTGAAATTGGTTGTGCACCGGCTGAGTGGGACGGGCTCATCAGGGCGCTGAGCAAGCAGGGTTTTGTGCCAACCGACTTGGCTGTTGCAGGATTGACGGTGGCTAGAGAACAGGCCTCCGGGTCCTATGACCGTTTCCGCGCCCGCGTGATGTTTCCCATCACGGATTTGCGCAAGCGGATTGTCGGGTTTGGAGGGCGTATTCTCGGGGAGGGGACTCCGAAGTATTTGAATTCGCCGGACACCCCGTTGTTCAAGAAGGGGCAGACGCTGTACGCGCTAGACCTTGCACGTGAAGCGATCGCTCGGCTGAAGACCGTGATCGTGGTGGAAGGATATTTTGATGCGGTCGCGCTTCATCAGGCTGGGCTGACCCATACGGTTGCGACGCTCGGGACCGCCCTGACGGGGGAGCATATTCAGGTGTTGAGACGGTTCGCCTCGAAGGTCGTGCTCGTGTTCGATCCGGATCAGGCAGGCGTTCGTGCCGCGCTCCGAGGGCTCGATCTGTTTGTGAATAGCGGACTCGGGGTGAAAGTGGTCTCGTTGCCGACTGGAGAGGACCCCGATACTTATGTGAGGAAGGAAGGTCCTGAGGCCTTTGCACGGTTGGAAGAGCAGGCTCCGAGCCTCTTGGATTTTGCTCTCGAAAATAGTTTGAGTACGACCGAGTCCCGCACGATCGAAGGGCGTATCCGCAGTGTGGATGATGTGTTGCGGATTTTGCAAAAGAGCGAGCATCCGATCGAGCGGGAAGAACGGATTCGCGTAGTTGCAGAACGATTGGGGATCAGCCAACAACGGTTGATCGAACGGTATCCGGCGTTGGGTCAGTCGGAGGGGCGTCAACCGACGGTCGTTCGATCGGCAACCCCTCCACCGCCCACCTTCAAGGGCGTGAGCGAAGAGCGCGATCTGGTGTATTTGCTGCTGCACGGGCACTTGACGTCTGCCGATGTGCAACGACTGAAGCCCGAGGCCTTCTCGGTTCCGGCCTGTCGGTCCCTGGTCGAGGAGGCGTTCAATCATCTCGATCGAGACGGACGAGTCGGACTGAGGCTGTTGTTGGATGCCGTGGTCGATCATCCGGACTATGGGTCGCTGGCGACGGAATTGTTCATGCGGGAAGACCATTTTGACGATGTCCAGGCCCACGTTGCAGGCTGCTTGGAAACGTTGGAGCGGAAGCGGGCCGAGGCCCTGTTTCGAGATTTGATCGTGCAGCTCAAGGCCGCTGAGCGGGAGGGTCGTGTGGAGGATGTGCGAATGTTGAATACACAAGTCAATGAATTGCGAATGCACAAGGCCGGTCGGCCTGCAACAGGGACGTTATCCGTAGTGAAGGAGTAGTCATGGCGAAACCAGAGTTGCTTGGTGAAGTGAAAAAGCTCATCTCGATGGGGAAAGAGAAAGGATTTTTGACGTACGACGAGCTGAACAGCACGTTGCCAAGGGAAGTGGTGTCCTCCGAGCAGTTCGGCAGCATTATGACGATGTTCGGTGAAATGGACATTGAGATTGTCGATGCGCCCGAGGGGGAGCGGATTAGGAAAGCCCGGAATTCTGAAGAGTCGAATGAGGACACCGAGGATGTGGAGGTCGAAGCCGGTGCCAGTGAGGAGAATGAGAAGGAAGAAAAAGAAGAAAAAGAGATCGACCTCACTCCCGGCGCACTCAGCCGGACCGATGACCCGGTCCGACTCTATCTGAAAGAGATGGGCAGCGTGGCGCTGTTGAGCCGCGAGGGAGAAATCGAGATCGCGAAGCGCATCGAAGAGGGAAAGAAGGATATTGCCTCAGTCATCTATGGGATGCCGATGACGATTGAGTTTGTCCTTGCCTTGTACGATCAGCTCAAGAACGGGACTATCGATGTGCGAGAGATCGTCCCGATCATCGAGACCGAGGAGGAGTTCGAAGAAGAACAAATCCAGCGGGACTACGAAGAGCTCCGGGTGAAGACGCTCGAAGGGCTGAGTTCCGTCCGAAAAATCTCGACCTCGCTCAAGAGTCTCTACGAAGTGGCCCGGCATGCCGACAGCGATCCCATGAAACAGAAGAAGATTAAGAAGCAGATCGATACGATTCGCGATCAGGTCGTGGAGAAGATGG
>JBDTPK010000579.1:0-2613 GCA_039932735.1 Nitrospirota bacterium | reverse complement strand
GGCTGCGTTTCCGCCATTCGCTGGCCCAGTCGGGTTCCGTCCCGCTCCTCGACAGGGCAACAAGTGCACGGCTTGGGTCTCCCAGGTCACTCCATCCGACCGGACCGAGTTGGAAGACCAGTAGCCGTTCGAGAGCCGCCGACAGGACTTGCCGCGAAAAGTCCGTGGAGAGGATCCGCTCGTACAGGGAGTCTGGAATCCGTGCCTCGTCGCGGTGGCGTGCAAATAGCGATACGGACCGGAATGCATGAAGCAACCCCGGTACGGTGGAGCGCACGACGTCGAGGAAGGCCTGAGCGCTTCCCACCATCACAAACGTATTCCACAGTGAATTCCTGCCCAGGAGCAATTGGGCAATTTCGAGAGACGGCTTCTCGTAGAACTTATTGACCCGGAATAGCCCACTGTCCCGGCTGCGAACTGTTCCGCCTGGCTCGATCCAACCATATTCGGTTTCCGGGCCATTGGGTTGCACCCCGAGTACGATGATGGATCTCGGCTCTTGCGCCGCAATGTCGAACGCGTAGTCCAGGTTTTCGGAGAACAGATTCTCATTGGAAAAGTAATGGTCCGAGGGAAGAATCGCCACGGTTGCTCGCTCATCAGCGCGAGCGACATGAAGGAGCCCCGAAACTATCCCCGGGGCCGTGCCTTTATTGCTCGGCTGTACCACCCGCTGAGAAGGACAGTCCGCCAGATCTGCAAGATAGAACTGCTCATGCTCGCGGGTAAGCGAATACAGCACTTGATGACCTGGAATGCTGCGCTCAGCGCGCTGGCGGGCGTGCCCGAGAAGAGTAGCTCCTCCAAACAGAGCGCAGAACTGTTTTGGGCGGTCGTCACCAGATATGAGCCGGGTCAGTCGCCGGAGACGGACACCGTCACCCCCAGCGAGAACCAATCCCCACCGCTTCATCATTCCGGTAGGGTCTTTCTTGACACTTCCTTGGAGTGTTGTCCCATTCGTCATCTTCTGCTTCTTCATGTTCGTCTTCTGTGTCCTAACGTCCAACTGAATGCAGCGGCTTCGACAGGAGAGGCGGATGGATGTGCTCCTCCCGGGGCTGTTCCCGATTCACGCTCGCGCCCGTAAAAGCGCTCGCTAGATTCGATCTTGGCCGCCGCCCGGCCGTACACCCTGTACCTACTTGCTCTTCTGCATTTGCTCCATGTCGCCACGCCAATGCGTGTCATTCTCTGGAACGATGTCGGGTCGACGTGATGGTTTGCGGGAGCCGTGAACGATCAAGGCGTGGATGGTCGGGACAGTCGTCGCGCCCGGGGGAATTTCGAGTTTGAGTGCGGTGTTCATTAGCGGAGATCAGGCAAGCGGGGGGCCAACAGTTAGAAACCTCCGCGAAGCGGGTGGCTTGAAGAGCAGTCCCTGACTGGAACGTCTCTGCCGGACAAACCTCCATGCAGACTGCTGATTTGCATTTCACTGTCCTGCGACGAGGGTCCTGGAAAGTGGACCGCCTCAAAGTCGTCTTCGCTTTCATTGGGGGATACCTCCGTCCGCAGTTTCTGGACTAAGCGTCAAGGAGCAATCCATTGCCCAATCGTGAGGCCGGGCGAGATCATGAGTCTGAAAGCTCTGTCGCCACCGGCACGACGGCGATGGGGAGGTCACGAGACCGACCACGGTCCTTGACTTTCGTGCGGATGCCTCACATGAGCCGCGTCGTGCCTCAAATCATCCAAACTCGGAATCGTTGATGGGCCCACCCGTTTGCTTTGTGGACGTGTGGAGGCCGCGTTGGGAGCGGAATCGCCTCCCCAGCGTACCTGTTTGAACAGTTCTGCGGAATCGGCGGGGTGAGGTGGATTGATCGACATCCAGGCCACAGTCGACGTTTCGTCGCGCCGCGATCCGTCCCACCTAGTGGGACCGACCAGATATTTCGACGACCCGCCTTGTCCGACGTGTGACCTTGGCGAGAGAGATCTTTGCTCGATGAACCGAGTGCTGTTTTCGCTAACTCTCCCGTAGAGGTTGGGACTGCCGTAGGCCTCTGTCCGGAGAGGGTGCCTTGGGGCAGTCCGCATGTGAGCCGCCTACAAGGGTCCGAGCTGCGCCGGCGCACGCGGAACCGACACATGCCCGGTTTGGTTCTACTCTGTTCTACTCGTTTGGCTCCCACCGAATCGCACGAATGGCACTCGACGTGCCCTCAGATCCGGCGGGCGGTGCGCGGGTGAATCCGGAGAAAGCGGCGGCGAAGAAGGCGAAAGCCGTTATAAGGAGGGAAATGGGAAAGAAGGAACTGCCATCCGGTCCACTGCCGGATCCCAAGTGCTACAGCTTCATTGGTGTGCTCTACAGATTATGCCGGTCGATTGCCGGCTCCGGTGAACGGCAGAATGCCGATGGACCAAGGATTGCTGCCAGTGGGCACAGCGAGAGCAGGTCAGACGAGTTTGGAATAAAAGGAGAACACATCTTATGCTACGACAAGCCAAAGATCTAAAAGGATACAAACTAAGCGCCCGCGATGGGGAGATCGGCAGGGTTGAAGAGTTTTACTTCGATGACCAGAGTTGGGCGGTTCGATATCTCATTGCTGACACAGGCGGCTGGCTGACCGGCCGGCAGGTTCTCATTTCGCCTTATGC
>JBDTPK010000578.1:0-2619 GCA_039932735.1 Nitrospirota bacterium | reverse complement strand
CAAGGATTGCTTGCACGTGATTCCGTACTAAAGCACGCTGTTGGTTTCGGTGAGCTAGCCTCATGCTCTGGATGTCGGAGCGTGAGGTTGCCACCCAGCCAGTTGGAATATTAGGGAGGGGACAGGATGTTCAGAACGACCGAGGAGGGGACAAATGGCACTGTTTAGAACAGCTGAGATTATCAAAGCCAGCAAGCTTCCGCCAGAAGGCGTCAAGCTCTCAAGAATGATAGATGCGGTGTATTTTATTCCGATTGCATATCTTGGGGTATTCGCAACCTTTCATATGCACTTCGATCTGCTTGCGGGAGACTGGGATTTCTGGATCGATTGGAAAGACCGTCAGTTTTGGGTGACGGTAACACCAATTGTTGAGGTGATGTATCCCGGGGCGATCATGTACTACTTCTGGACGTTCTACCGGCAGCCATTTGGTGCCACATTGAGCATCACAGGGCTCCTCGTCGGGAAGTGGATCACGATTGTGTTTGCATGGTACTGGTGGGCGAATTTTCCGATGAACTTCGTCATGCCCGCCACTATGATCTCCAGCGCGCTGATTCTCGACTGTACCCTATTGCTGACTAGAAGCTGGATGCTCACAGCAATATTCGGGGTATGGGCGTTCGCGATGATGTTTTATCCTACACAATACGCCATTTTCGGGTACAGCAAGCAACCGATGGTGGTGGATGGTCAGCTGCTTTCACTCGCTGATTACATGGGATTTAGCTATGTCCGCACCGGGACACCGGAATATATCCGGATCATTGAGGTGGGATCGCTGCGTACATTCGGCGGTCACACTGTCTGGATCTCGGCATTTTTCTCGGCTTTCGTCTCCATGTTGGTTTTCACCATTTGGTGGCAGATCGGACACTTTGTCGGACAATCCTTCTTTTGGGTTAAGGGCAGACGTGGCGTCATGTCACGGAAAAACGATACCATGGTTATTGGCACAGATGAGTATGCAATGAGGCATGGTACGCCAGATGGGATCGCGCCAGGACACAGGGTGGCGGCAAAGACTGCGGCGGCTACACTATCATAGGGGAAATCATGAACGCTAAAAATATATTTAAATTATGTGTGATCGGCTCGGTTGGGATGGCGACACTAGGGCTGACCCTGGCGTTCACTGCCTCGCCTGCTGCCGCCCACGGAGAACGCTCTCAGGAACCGTTCCTGCGGATGCGTACCGCACAATGGTACGACACGCGCTGGAACCCGCAGAAGACTTCCGTCAACGAGGAAGCAATGCTATCCGGCAAGATCCATATAGCCGAAGACTGGCCACGGGCCGTCGTCAAGCCCACTCGTACGTTCATCAACGTGGGTAGCCCGAGTTCGGTGTTCACGCGTCTCAGTTCAAAAGTGAATGGAACGCCAATGTTCACATCGGCCGGACTGGAGCTCGGCGGGGACTACGAATATGTGATCAAGTTGAGGGGTCGGTTACCTGGTCATCACCACATCCACCCGATGTTGGCCGTCAATGGAGCCGGTCCTATTGCCGGGCCAGGGAGCTGGATGGATATCACGGGTAATTACAAGGACTTCATGAACCCAGCAAAACTGCTCGTTGGCGGGACCGTCGATACAGAGACCGCAGGTCTGGCAAACGGACTCTTCTGGCATGGCCTATGGGGTTTTCTCGGTTTTGCGTGGATCGGCTGGTTCGCAATCAGACCGATGTTCCTCATTCGCGCCCGTGTGCTGGCGCAAGAGGGAGGCGATGCCCTGCTCAATGACCCAGTCGACCGTGTCGTGGCCGTTGGGATGCTTGGTTTGGTCCTTGTTTTAATCGCCATCGGATTCTACAGCGCGGACGCTAAGTTCCCTTATACGGTACCACTCCAGGCTGGTGAACCAAAGATCAAAGCAACTCACTTAAAGTCTGATCTTACGATAAAGGTGCTCAATGCCGACTACGACGTGCCTGGTCGTGCCCTTCGCATGACCTTGCAAGTTACCAACAGCGGTGAGGAGCCACTAAGTATTGGAGAGTTCACAACGGCAGGTATCCGGTTCCTTAACAAGGTCGGCGTAGCCAACAATATGGACCCGACGTATCCGGCTGAAATCATGGCAGTGGACGGCCTGCATATGGAAGATGAGTCCCCAATCGCCCCAGGCGAAACCAAAGAGGTCATGCTCGACTCGCGGGATTCGCTGTGGGAAGTGCAGAGGCTGATGGACCTGGTTAACGATCCGGAGCAACGCTTCGGAGGGTTGATCATGGCTTGGGACGAAGCAGGCAATCGCCACATCAACAGTATTGCTGCGGCCATCATCCCGGTCTTTACGAGGGCGAACGCAGGCTGAGCTAAGGAGTTAGTCACGATCAAGCGTGACGCCGATCCGCCACCGTCGTAAGACGGGATGGCGGATCGGCTTTTTTATGGAATAAGATAGATGGCCGATACCCATCAATCAAGACGCCCTTCAGTTAGATTTCAGTTCACCAGAATCTTCCGCTGCTCGAAGATCGGGAGCCCCGATCATTCAGCAGATCAGCAGCAGTCCTCAGCATCTTCCAGTCATACACCTGTGCAAAGCCAACCCTAGGGTAGATGCCGATGAACGTCTGTTGATGGATCTGTCAGACTCCCTGGAGCC
>JBDTPK010000577.1:0-2622 GCA_039932735.1 Nitrospirota bacterium | reverse complement strand
CTCTAACTTTACATGATTTCTCTACCCTGATAGAGTCCACGCGCGGGGACTGGTCTCCCCGAAGGAATCAATCGATGACCAGTGCACGTCAAGCGAGCGGGGTGCTATTCGCCATCAGCACACTGATGATGCTGCTCTGTACTCCGCCTGACGGTGAAACAGCCAGCGAGCGGACCTATCGCGTTCATGGCCAGGTCATCGCGGTGAACATCGCCCAAACTCCCCACATGATTGTCGTCAAGACCCCGTTGACTAAGCATGACGACATGACCGTGGGGGCCAAGGTGACAGCACAAAGCAAGATTGTGCGAAAGGGAAAACGGATCGCGCTTCAGGCCATCAAAGTGGGTGAAGGGGTATGGCTGACTTATGTCAAACAGCGTGATGGCGTATTCGCCCAAATCATCCAAGTCCAATAGCCCTTCTGACTCAAGCCGTTACGGCCATACATTCGGTCTAAGGCTACAGGGTCGAATCGGTAGCTTCACGAGAGGGAATAGTAGAACAGTTTCAAACCTACTCCCCATCAAGCCGTCCGCGTTAGTCCCGATCATGGGTTGACTCATACACGTACTTTCTTCTATACATATAGAACTGCTAGGTAGTCAGGCCAACCAAGATTGTACGGTTTGTTGCTGTACGGTTGTGTATTCGTCTCTCGTAATTTTCTTCATCCTAAAGTAGGGATTAGGGCTACGCCGTCGGTATTGTAAGGGACTCGGTTGAACCGTACTGTGGGGCATAGAGGCCAGGATCCTGTATGACCGCCGATTCAACCAGGCACAAGAGGTGGTAGATGATGACCGTTCGAACTCATAGAAACAGCCAGCAAGTATTATGGACGATAGGTCTCAGCTTGGGGATGCTCCTGAGTGCCTGTTCGTGGGTTCCTAAGGGGGCATCTCAATTGGACGTGGGGATTGAGGATCGTGGGGTAGCCTCTTGGTATGGTGAGTTTTTTCATGGCAAGCAAGCAGCCAACGGTGAACTGTTCGATATGGAGGCATTGACCGCAGCCCATCGGACGCTTCCACTCGGTAGCATGGTCCGCGTCGTGAATTTGGCGAACGGGAAGCATCTCCACGTACGGATTACCGACCGGGGTCCCTACGTCAACAACCGGATATTGGACCTTTCCCGTGGCGCAGCAGCTCTGCTAGGGATGATGGAAGGGGGCCTATCCATCGTACGGGTTCAGTTAGTTGGGGAACGTCGGTTCGCCGCGCTTCTTTCTTCTGAGGCTATGGAAACGGCATCGGTCGCCCTCATTCTCGGGCTAGAGCAAGCCTCCTCATGGACCCCTGGGTCCCTCCCCTCAGCTTGGGAAAACTTCACTCCGCTGCTCGTCCATCCCCTTCGACTACCTCCTGCCGATATCTGGACCCAGCAACGAACACGACGATTGACGGGGATGCAGACGGCTGATCATACCGACCGTACTGAAATTGCAACCCTCGTTTCTGCTTAGTCCGCAACGTATTAGCCTGGTCACCGAGTTTCACGGCGCAGCTTTTGATCGTTTTGCGTGACGCGACGCCTCTCAACAGATCGCCCACGTAACATTCGTGATTACTGAAGAGATGTGAGCGACAAGACTCACATCCACCGCACGACATCTTAGGAAAACATTACGGTTCAGGCTGCGACTGAGCAGGCCTTGGCTCACCATCCATCTATCGCCGTTACGATCATCTTCGGCTCGCTTGCGACAGACCACAGCCGCATTGACAGCGACCTGGACCTTGTTGTGGATCGACCACGCCGCTCGACCCACAGATTCGAATCCAGTTGATCGAAGAACTTGCAGTTGGGATAGGTCGGTCGATCGACCTTATCGATCCCGCACAGACTCATGGCCCCCTCTTGTAGCAGATCCTGGCGAAGGGGCACTTGCTCATCTGCACAACCCGAACGTGCTACGCCGACCTGCTCTTGCGAGTGGTCTATGAAGAAGCCGACGTAATGCACGGCGGTTTCAAGTTCCAAGTGCACCGGGTGAATAATGACGCAGATGCGTATAGACTGCCCGGGGCGTCGCAACGTTGAGACAGTTCCTCGGGCGTGTGTTCAGGCGATGCGCGATCGCGTTCAACTCGCGCTGGGTGTCAAGCGACACATCCGTGCCCTTGGGCAGATACTGACGGAGCAGGCCATTGGTATGTTCATTCGTCCCCCGTTGCCCGGGGCTCTGCGGATCGGTAAAGCACACCGGCATGGCCCACCGCGGGGCCAGCTGCTCATGTTCCGCCCTCTCTTGGCCACGAGCATAGGTCACTGTTTTCCGCCGCATCGCCGGGCCGTGTCGGAGTGTCTTGGTGAATCCGTCGCGCGCACGCTGCGCATCCGTTCCCTCCAGCCGCGCCAAGATGACCAGGCGCGAGGTCCGCTCGACCAAAGTGCCGACGGCCGAGCCATTGCGAGTTCCCTTGATGAGGTCCCCTTCCCAGTGACCCGGGACCGAGCGAGTCGCGACTTCGGCAGGACGTTCGGCCAGGAGGGTCATGTTGGGGATCTGTCCGCGTCGATCTGTTCCTCGCGACCGGGGCCGGCGCGTGTTGCGCGCCTGGAGAGGCCGCGGGGCAACACGTACAGCCCGACATAGCTGGTCGCAGCCGAGAGGCG
>JBDTPK010000576.1:0-2628 GCA_039932735.1 Nitrospirota bacterium | reverse complement strand
GCAACGCTGTAATAGGCGGCCTTGACCTGCCGCACGGCCTGGTCCTTCGCCGCCTGGTACTGCTGGCGATACCTTGCTGCCTCCTTGGCCGCAACCTGTTCGCGCACACCTAACGTCCCAAACCAGGGAAACTGTTGCGACAGGGTGATCGCATTAGTCTGCGATCCGACCCGAGTCTCCGGCGTGCGAATGTAGTTCGTAAAGGCCAGCATCGGATCCGGCAGGGCGCTGACCTGGGGCAGGCGTTGCAGGACCGATCGGTATTGCGCCAGTGAGCGGCTGAGTCCGGGGTTCCGGTCAAGCGACAGCCGCATGTAGCTGTCTAACAGTGGATCGCCGTTGGACGAAAATCCCTGGGCGGTATGATCCCCTTCATCGCTTGCCAGCCCGACCGTGCGTGGTTGTGCCGAACCGATCCCCGAAGCCACGAATAAACTCAGTACAAATGGAGTGAAACGTCTCATCGCACACCTTTCATAAAAGCAAACCGGTTACCGCGTTGATCTACGTTCTTGCATTTCTCAGGTCCTATTATCACTCCTTGTTTTCTATCGATTAGGCGACTTGTCCCCCGGTTGCGCGCCGCCCTTGGCCGGGCTACCGCGAGAAAAGGCCGCCCGGACGATATCCGGCGGCCATCTCGGGATTCGGGTCTGCGCTGGTGCCTCATTTGCGCCAGCAGACTTGGCGGACGTGTGCTGAGTCCGAGGCCTGGCTGACGGAGGTTTGTCGCTCACAGAGATTCATCCCCCACACTTGTTCACCTCCGCACAGTGTTGGCTCTTTCCAATAGGCCTCCGGAGATGATCCCGATCGCGACCAGGGCTGCAAAGTAGAATGTCTTTCCATCGCGTTGGGCGTGGAGAGCGTCCACGGTCAGCCCGCAGATGGGGTCATTGGGTCTAACAGTGTCTTTCAT
Source organism: Nitrospirota bacterium (assembly GCA_039932735.1). Taxonomy (GTDB): domain Bacteria; phylum Nitrospirota; class Nitrospiria; order Nitrospirales; family Nitrospiraceae; genus Palsa-1315. Next base: position 1,709 of record JBDTPK010000576.1, on the reverse strand, counting down.
CATTTTGTTCCTTTCTCTCTCGGTGGGTGTCGCTCGCAGCCGACGTGGCGGCAAAAGCTGCTTACGCTGAGCTTCTGGCGTGTTGATTAATATGGCGCTGCGGCGCACTGCTTCCTGGCCCCATCCCAATTGGTCTGCGCAGCAGTGCGCTCTACCGTTTTTATGTTCCCTCTGGTTGAGGCACGTCGGGTGCCATTCGCGCGACTCCCTGGGAAACGGCGAGTTGGAACACCCCCGGCACCTATTGCAACCCGACGACATATGTCGCTGGCTCCCACGCTGCCAATCCGGCAGAACCCTTCACCCACGCCCCCTTGGCTAACAGACTTCGCTCGAGGCCTCCACGCGCCGATTCTCGAGCTGTCGACGGCAGGAATCGTACCTCGCAAATCAAACGGGTTGGGCAAAGCGACGACCCCCGGTTTGGATGATTTGAGGCACCGGCCACCTCGTGCGAGGCATACCGGGTGAAGTCAGAGATATTCAGTCACGTGACCTTGCATAGTGGTCCTGCCAGTGGCCACACGCGTTTCTAGACTCATGATTTTGCCCGGCCTGACGATTGGGCAATGGATTGCTACTGGACTCTCAGTGCAGAAACAGCAGTGGAGGTGGACCCAATGAAGGTTAAGACGAACTTAAGAATATTATCGGTAGTTGCGGTCGCGGCCGTACTGACGGCGAACGGTGCTTTCGCGCAGGAGAGCCAGCCGAAAGCTGGGAAGCCGCCGGCCAGCGCCAAGATGGGCATGATGAGCGGGAGCATGGGCGAGCAATGCAAGCAGATGATGGCCATGCACAGCAAGATGATGGCTGACATGAAGGCCATGAACGCCAGCCTCGATCAGAAGGTGGCGGTCATGAACGCGGCAGAAGGCGCCGCGAAAGTCGATGCCATGGCCGGCGTCATAAACGAGATGGCAACCCAGCGAACGCAGATGATGGCGAAAATGTCGGGCATGCAGGACCAAATGATGGCGCACATGGGCGAGCACATGGCGGAATCCGGCAGCGCTGCGATGAAGCAGGCTATGGCGCAATGCCCAATGATGAAAGGCATGCCGGACATGGGCCAGAAATAGCAGGCTGCCTACAACTAATATCCAGGTGGGCGTAGCGAGAGGGATTGAATGATGAACGGATGGATGGGCGGAAGCGGCTGGATAGGCGGAGGGATGTGGATTTGGACGGTGGTGGCCGTACTGGTGGTGGTCCTGCTGGTTGTCGTGATTAGCAAAGTGTCCGCGAAATAGGAATGCATTTCGGGTTCTGTCTGTGCTGCAGAACGACTAATTGACACGGTTTGAGCACTTTTTTGTGGAGGTCGTAACATGCCGAAAACTGCAGTTGGATTATTTGAGAAGCCTGCCCTCGTGGACGACGTTGTCAGCGAGATCGAAGCCCTTGGCTTTCCCCGGAAAGAGGTTCGCACCATCGAGGAACCTGCGACGTTCGATGTCACCGGCGTGATGAGTTTCCCGCGTCTCGATTTTGAAGTCGCCTTGATCCGTGAACTTAACAGGATTGGCGCGACCCAAGCGGAGGCTCAGGCTTACGTAGAGGGAATGCGACGCGGAGGGACGCTGGTTTTCGCGACGGGTTCGGACGAGAGAGTGGAAGCTGCGACAGACATCATGAACAGGAACGGCGCGGTGGAGGTCGAAGTGGCCAGTGGTTCCGAACCCCACTTACCCGGTGTGGCTCGCGAG
>JBDTPK010000575.1:0-2629 GCA_039932735.1 Nitrospirota bacterium | reverse complement strand
GCTCATCAACAGAAAATTAGAAGAGCCTCTTGTATCCACGCAATCTTCATCACCAAGGACAATCGCCTACCTGGCGTTGCCGCGCGCGGTGACATGATAAAGAGCGCCAGGACATTCCAGTCGGAGCGGACGAGCCATGGGCGGAACCTCCTCTCACGAAAACCATGATGTCAAGACCTGACCCCTTCTGTCCTTGGCCACATGGTCACGAGCCTCTTCCACAGCCTCAGCCGCATCCCAACCGAACGCATGATCGCGGCTGGCCGCGTTCCCAAACTGGTGCGTGAGCCACGGCAGCATCGCTGCCAGCACACGCTGGTCCACCGGCGTCGTCGCGTTATAGTCCAAATAGATAGTGGGCATCGTGTATCAATCGAAAAGTCCTAGTGGGCAGACGACATCAAGTCTGGCATCACGCATCACTACGTTTGGCTCGTTCACGCGTCGGCGGATAGTGAACACAGCTGCAACGGGGTTACCCATTAGTATGCTTCAACGCGTGAATGCACGATCCCACCGTTGCTCCACTCAAAGCCCGTACATTGCCGCGCGCGGTTACATGGTAGAGAGCGCCAGGAAATTCCAGTCGGAGTGGACGAGCCATGGGCGAAAACTACTCCACAAAAAAGCGTGATGTTAAGACTTGACCCCTTAGTCAGCTCCCGGCGCAAGTTGGCAAAAAGGCTGACGATCAGACATGAACCGGTAGAAGCTCAAACACGCGTGCCAGTTGACTGGCTCGCTTCAGATCTCCGCCTCGCAGGGCCTTGCGCACGTCATCTATTTTCTGCGCGTCGGATAGCGAGAGGTAGGGCGACCATCCAGTGTCCGTGTCAATCAAATCCACTTCCACTTCGGCGGCATATCGTCCTTCGTGAACCAATTTGGTGTGGTGATGGCTGTTCATTTATTTCCTCCTCTCAAAGTCTTCGCTCCAACGTGCCGGATCTGGCCGATACGCCGTCACCACGACGGCTGGTGAGGACGCGTCCTTGGGAATTCCCCATACCACATGAACCGGCTGATCGTGTCCATCCCGTTGAAGGACAAGCACACAGGGACCCTTATGGTAGGCTGGGTACTCTTCCACGACAATCGCAGCGGCGAGTCCAGCCAGGATGTCATCGACGAAAAGGTCATCGTCTGCTAGCTCGTCATACCCATGATCCGAGATCTGCACCTCCCGTCGGGCGACCAGTTCACGAATTCGCTCAAGCATTCGGCTCATCGCACCTCGTGGGAAAACGCAATCCTGTTCTCAAGAATACCATCGCGTATGCGAAATCCAATCTATTGGACTGCACTGGGGTCAAGTTTTGACACCACGGTGCTCACCTCTCCCCCTTCACAATTTTGCTCACCGTAGAATAATGAATGTCCGCATGATGCGCAATCGTCGCCATGCTATAGCCATAGTCCAAATAGGCCGTTCGAATGGTCAAGTCACGTAACAGCTTGTTGTCCCGAACAGCCGTGGTCAACAACTTCCTCAAGCTTGGTCGGTACAACAGGCGCTGGGTACGGGGAATCTCCTTCAGCTCGTGCTTCTCTTCGAGCAACGGACGCATGGTGTCCACGAAAGACTCCGAGCCCAACAGGGCCTGGCCTCTCACCGCCGACCATGGCGACGGACGGCCCCTCCCTTCTGCGACAAACTCCGCGTAACGCCGCTGGGCGTTCACACGGCGACCGCCAAAACGACTCAGCACCCAGTCGGAGGTGAACCAGCCAGGGCATTCGACGAGTCCCCTCGTCGCAGGGTAACTGCTCCAGGGGTAGTGCTCAGCATGCGTCACCATGCCTGCGCGGATTGGATTGAGCACGACATACCGGCACAATTCCAATAAGTAACTCTCGCGCTCCACGAGAATCGCCTTGAACCGCCCTTGAAACAGATGCCCCACCTGTCCGTGACGCCGGTTGATGCGCTGGGTAAACACCCCGTTCAGTTGTCGCATCCCTCGCGACACATGGCCGTCCGGCGTCTCGATCAACAGGTGATAGTGATTATCCATCAGGCAATAGGCGTGACAGATCCAGCCAAATCGGAGAACCACTTCACCGAGACACACAAGAAATAATGCACGATCCCGATCATCCAAGACAATCGCCTGCCGAGCGTTGCCGCGCGCGGTGACATGATAGAGAGCGCCAGGGAATTCCAGTCGGAGTGGACGTGCCATGAGAGGAACCGACTCTCACAAAACCGTGATGTCAAGACTTGACCCCATCTCTGTTGGATTTTGTAAAGCAAAGACTCCCGACCCCTTTTTATTCTCTCTCGACATATCGGCACACTTCCAATAAGTAACGCTCACGCTCCACCAGAATCGCCTTAAATCGCCCTTGAAACAGATGCCCCACCGGCCCGTGACCCCGATTCATACGCTGAGTAAACACCCCGTTCAGCTGTCGCATCCCCTGCGACACATGGCCCTCCAGCGTCTCGATCAAGAGATGATAGTGATTGTCCATCAGGCAATAGGCGTGACAGATCCAGCCAAACCGCGCGATCGTCTCACCGAGACACGCAAGAAATACGGCACGATCCCGATCATCCAGGACAATCGCCTGCCGTGCGTTGCCGCGTGTAGTCACGTGATAGATCGCACCAGGAAATTCCAGTCGG
>JBDTPK010000574.1:0-2630 GCA_039932735.1 Nitrospirota bacterium | reverse complement strand
GTTTCATCTGGCGAGCCTGCAGGGATATCAAGTCTGGACGAGCGATCTCAGCGGCGAAAACCGCGTGAAGATCAAAGGGGAGGCGGGGCAGGGCAATCGCACGTTAATGGCCGGAAAAACCGGCATAAATCGCGTTGAGGACTCTCTCGTCCCATCCGGCGCGGAGGCGTTTGCCGCGAATGTTCTCTTTGATGGTAGTGTCCAGTTGCAGAATATTTAAGGCCATTCTGCGAAAGGCCGCCGAGATTTCCGGGCTCGTTCCTTGGCGAATGCGGCTGGCATCCTCTGCAAAAGTTACATCCAGCACCCAGTGCTGCCGGTTCTCGATTCCCCAGTGGCCGCGGATGTGCTGGCTCAACATTTTGACTTTCGGCAGGTGACTGCTGATGACGAATTGCGTCTCTTCCTGGGTTTTCTCCCCTTCCTCACGGCAGCGATAGATCATGCCGATCGAACGCAGCCCGGGCCAACGCTTCAGAATGGCACTGTCGCGTGGTGCCGCAATGAAGAAATACTCGCGGCGTTCCTGGCGGCCGTGCGATTTTTCGACCGTCACATGTCGCTTGAGTCCTGGCACTTGATAATCCGCTGCTCCGTACTCGAGGAAGCGGTCGTGTAGATACTCGTAGAGCCCATCCTGATTACCCTTCACGATCAAGATGTAGTCGGCCTCCGCCGCGATGATGGCCCGGGCCGTTTCCACCTGGCAGTGCATCGCGTCGAGCGTCACCGTCGCGCCACTGAGTTCCAAGAGCTTGAGCAAGGCCGGTACGGCGGGAATCTCGTTGCTCTTGTCGTCAACCGACATCTGCCGTAGGCAAACTCGCATGTCGCAAGCGAAGGCCGTAATCGTGTGCAGTGCCGACTTGCCAGCAGCCCGATCAAACGAGCCACGTAAGGTCTTGCCGTCGATGGCGACCCCCCGACCTCGCAGGGAGCCGGCGAAACTGTCGACCCAGGCATGCATGGCGGTCAGAAACTCGCCCGTATCGAGTACCGCGAAGACGCGGCCGAAAGTATCGTGGCTGGGTATCCCATATTCCAGATCGATGAATTGGCGAAACCACTCGCGTTTGCTGTTGGCAAAGCGTTCCACGTCGGCCCACCCCTGGGCTCCACACAGCGTCGCGGTCAGCGCCACGAAGATCATTTCGATCAAGCTGTGATTCTTGCCGCGATTTACCCGCGGATCGGTAAGATTTTCAAAATGATTGTAAACGACTGTCGCAGGTCCCGAAGCCATAAATTTCCTCCGTGCCAGAAACGCTATCGCCCACGCGGCGACTTGACTGGAACGGACTACTTGCAATCATTAGACCGTTGCGAACCGACGTGCGATTGCCCTGGGTGGCTGCCGAAGAGCTCGGCGGAAGAATAATTCCGGCGCAGACTTGTACTACTCTGTACTACTCTGTACTGGCGGTCTCCAATCTCAATCGCAATCGGCAGGTGGTGGATTCTCGAAGAAAACCTCTGCGGGGGTACGAAATCCGAGGCAAGCGCGGGGTCGGTCGTTTAACCGATTTTCGACTCGGCGCACGTCGTCATGGGAGATGTCGCGAAAGTCTGATCCCTTGGGATAATACTGGCGGATGAGGCCATTGGTGTTTTCGTTCGTGCCGCGCTGATACGGACAGCCCGGATCGGCAAAGTATAGCTTCAGACCGAGGTGCTCTTCCAGCCGGTGGCAACGCGCAAATTCGGTGCCATTGTCGAAGGTGATCGAGCGGCGGTGTTCCTCATCGAGTTCTCGGAGACGTTCTTTGAGCTTTTGATGCACGTGGTCGGCGTCCTTGGATTGGATCTTGACGATGATGGTGTACCGAGATTTTCGGTCGACCAAGGTCGCCACTCCGCCGGTGCCTGGCGGCCCCAGCACGGTGTCTCCCTCGAAGTCCCCCAGTCGGAGTCGCTGCTCGATGACGTCAGGTCGGTCGCGAATGCGGGCGTTGACGTGGGCTTCGGCGGCATTTCTGCGTCGGCAGGGCCGTTTGCCACGTCGCCGCAGAAAGGACTGCCAATGCAGGCGATTGGGGTCTCGCTTGATCCAGGCGTAGATCGTTTGGGCCGAGACACGGCGCTTCGGAGAGTCGGGGTGCTGCTGTCGGAGTCGTCCCACGATTTGCTCCGGAGCCCATTCCTGGGTCAGGTAACTGCGAACGGTTTGGTTGAGTTGGGGGTCCTCCATCTTGCGGACCAGGGGACGCTCACGCCGCCGCCGCTCCGCTTGTCGCTGAGCTTGGGCGGCATAGTAGCTGCCGTCAGTCCGGTTGCGTCGCAGCTCGCGACTGATCGTTCCGCGGGAGCGCCCAATCGCCACGGCGATCTCCTTCTGCTCTGCTCCCTGATGCCAAAGTTCGGCTATGCGATCCCGTTCTTCCAACCTAAGATGTTGTGCCATCGCTGGGACTCCATTCCCAAGGGAAAAGTTTGCAAGACTTCACCCATTGGATAGTCCCAGCGATGTCTTCTCCTACACCAATCCGCCAGGCCCGTTTTTCCGAGCCTCAGTTGCATTTGAGTTTTGAGACCGCCCGGAGACGATCCGGAATTGGTTTCCCGACAGACTGTAAATGAACGAGCTACCGTCAGTTCGTGAGCCGCCGAGGAAGTAGGTCATGACTTTCACC
>JBDTPK010000573.1:0-2631 GCA_039932735.1 Nitrospirota bacterium | reverse complement strand
TCCCTGACCAATTCACGCACCTTCGCGCCGGCCTTCCGGACCGCTTCGACCAACAGGGCCAATTCTTGTTCCATGGTACATGCCTCACAACGTCGAAGGGGAAGAGTAGCAGGTCTTGCTGGATCGGCAAAGAGGAAAAGCGGCATCCGACAAACGCGCCGACGATCCCCTTGACCATCGCCGAGAACCTGCGTACAAGCAGGGGACCATGCGAGGTCTCAATCGATGAAGCTCATCAAGAAACGATCCAGAAAGACTGGGCTTCCCCCGGGTACCCTGGTCCATGTCGGCGAGAAAAAAACGGATACGGTCACGATCACGACGTTCAATTACGCCGGCACCCGCTGCGACGAACGCCCATACCCGTCGGTCCATGGGCTGGCACCACCGACCGATGAGTCCGTCACGTGGGTGGATGTCGGAGGCGTTCACAAGATGGACATTCTGGAATCGTTCGGGAAGCAGTTTCAGCTCCATCCCCTTCTCCTTGAAGACATTGCCAACACCGATCAGAGGCCGAAGCTCGACGACTATGAGACTTGCTTGTTTCTCGTGATGAAGATGCTCTCGGTCACCGAACGACAGGAGATCGTCGTCGAACAGGTAAGCCTGGTCCTCGGACCGAACTTTGTGCTGTCCTTTCAGGAAAATGGGACCGATGTCTTCACGCCGGTGCGGGATCGACTTCGTGGGGGGAAAGGACGCTTGCGGCAGTCCGGGGCCGACTATCTGCTCTATGCACTGGTCGACGCCATTGTCGATCACTATTTCGTGGTTTTGGAGGTGTTGGGCGAAAAGATCGAAACGCTGCAAGATCTGGTGGTCAGCGATCCGACGCCGGAGACACTACATCAGATTCATATTTCCAAGCGGCAGTTGCTGTTTCTGCGGCGGGCGGTGTGGCCACTCCGTGAAGCTGCGAACAATCTTTCCCGATCAGATTGCCCCTTCTTGCGGGAGTCAACCAAGGTATTCTTCCGCGATGTGTACGACCACGTAGTTCAAATCGTGGATACCATCGAAACGCTTCGCGAAATGGTTTCATCCGGACTCGATATCTATTTGTCGAGCATCAGCTATCGGTCGAATGCGGTCATCAAAGTCCTGACGATCATTACGACGATCTTCATGCCCCTGACTTTCATTGTCGGTATCTATGGGATGAACTTCGAGCACATGCCGGAGCTTAAATGGGAGTGGGGCTACCCGCTGGTACTCGGGCTGATGGTGGCGATCGTGATCGCCATGCTGGGATTTTTCAAAGGAAAGAAGTGGATCTAGCCCCGATGAATCATGCGGGCTAAGGGAACGTGATGAGACGACGGATTCTCTCCCTCACGAGGGGTGCGCTAGCGCTTGCTGGGCTGATCCTGGCATGCCATGGCAGTACAGAAGCGTCAGCGGGCACGCCAGGAGTATCGGCCGATCCACCGGCAGGGCAGCGGTTCGTCATCCTGCCCACCTTCGAGAACGACGCAGTGTTAGATAAAAAAACCGGCTTGGTCTGGGAGAAGTCCCCGGATACGACAAGTGTCAGATGGACGGTGGCTCGCCGCATGTGCATGGAGAAAAGTGTCGGGGGCCAGAAAGGCTGGAGGCTGCCCTCCCTTGAAGAGCTGGCAAGCCTGGTGGATCCCTCCGTTAGCCCTCCGAGCCTGGCTCTTTCTTCTGGTCATCCATTTCTGGCTATCCGGTCAGCCGTCTATTGGTCGTCGACGAGACCTGGCGAGGATCCCAATGGTTCGTGGGGCGTACATTTCGGGTTGGGTGGCGGCGCGACCTTCATCAATTGGGCTCATAGCGTCCAATTCTGGTGTATATGTGAGGCCACGAATGCGGATCCGCATTGAGGCTTCTGTGATTAGAAGGAGGTGGGCACGTGGGGCTTGAGTAGACCGGAAGGCGGGCGTTTACTCCGCGACCTCAACGCGAGCGATAAAGTAGGCGGTGTCCCCAAAGCACGACGTGGGGATGTAGCGATACTCTTTGTAGTGCAAGACCAACCCTTTCCCCACGATCTGCGAGAGTTGTGATGCCACTTTCTGGTCCGAAACCGAAAAGCTTCACATGGTCGGGGCCACACTCGGCACCGTCGTCATGGCCAGTTCTCCTTCCTTAGTTTGCAGATCCATCCCTTGTTGGAAAATTTCTGAATATAGCCGGCTCAGTTTCCGTCGGAATAGCTGTAGTTGAAGGCGACGAGCAGATAGGCCCCGCCGATGAAGAAGAGCAACAGCGCAAACAGCTTTATCATCACACGTTCCCTTGATTCTGACGGAGATCCGCAAATAGCCACGGGGCTTCAGTCTGTCGTCGCGCCTCATAGGAGGTAATAGCCGTCTCGTGTTGCAAGGTCAATCCGATCGCGTCGAGACCTCGATACAAGCAGTCCTTCCTGAAGGGGTCGATCTCGAAGTGTGAGCGGACGCCGTCCGGGGTGGTCACCGTCTGGCTTTCGAGGTCCACAGTCAGTTGGTATCCGCGCGTCGCCAGGACGTCTTTCATCATGGCCAGGACCTCGTCGGCCTTCAACACCACGGGCAACATGCCATTCTGGAAGCAGTTGTTGTAGAAGATGTCGGCGAAGCTCGACCCGACGATACAACGGAAACCCTGGTCGAGGAGCGCCCA
>JBDTPK010000572.1:0-2634 GCA_039932735.1 Nitrospirota bacterium | reverse complement strand
ATCCGAACCCCCTGGGTATTCCGGCCGATCTCACGGAACCCATCCACCTTGCACCGAAGCACCTTGCCTTGAGCAGCCATCAACATGATCTCATCGCCGTCCCGAACTTGAAGAAACCCGACGGCCAGTCCGTTGCGCTCATTGGTCTTCACACTGATGATGCCCTTCCCCCCACGTCCCTGGACACGATACTCACTCACAGGCGTGCGTTTTCCATATCCGCCTTCCGTCACCGTAAGGATCTGAGTCGTGGAGTCAGGGGTCATGGTTTCCATGCCGATAACTTCGTTGCCATCCTCCAGCGTAATTCCGCGCACCCCATGCGCCGTGCGCCCCATCGGGCGAACATCGTCTTCCTTGAAGAGAATGGTAATACCCTTCTTGGTGCCCAAGAGGATTTCCCGCTGGCCATCGGTGAGCTGCACACCGATAAGACGATCCCCTTTATCCAACGACAACGCGATGATGCCGCCCTGGCGGGGATTGCCGTAGGCGGAGAGTTCGGTCTTCTTAATGATGCCCTGCGCGGTCGCCATCACGATGAACCGGTCTTCGCGAAACTCTTTGACCGGCACCGTCGCGGTCACTTTCTCCTCCCCGGACAGCGCCAGCAGATTCACAAGCGCTTTGCCCTTGGCAGCCCGCCCTGCGTCCGGAATCTCATGCACTTTCAGCCAATAGACCTTCCCCGCGTCCGTGAAGAACAGGAGTGACTCGTGCGTGGTCGCGGTGAACAGCGTCACGACAAAATCCTCGTCCTTGACCCCCATCCCGATCTTGCCCTTGCCGCCGCGCCGCTGCGCCCGATACAGGGTAACCGGGTTGCGCTTGATATAGCCGGCGTGTGAGATCGTGACGACCACTTCTTCGTTCGCGATCATGTCTTCCAGCGTGATCTCCGCCTCTTCTTTCACGATCTTTGTGCGACGGTCGTCCTTATAGGCTTCGCGCACCTCGATCAACTCATCTTTGATAATCGTCCGCACCAGCGCTTCGCTGCTCAGGATCGACTTGAGACGCTCGATCTGCTTCAGGACTTCTGTATATTCCTCGATGAGTTTGTTGCGCTCCAATTGCGTGAGTCGCTGGAGTCGCATCTCCAAAATCGCATTCGCCTGGATTTCGGTCAGCGCAAATTCCCGCATCAGACCCACGCGGGCTTCATCGGGCGATGGCGACCGCCGGATCAAGCTAATCACCGCATCCAGGTGATCGAGCGCGATCTTGAGGCCCTCGAGGATATGGGCTCGCTCTTCCGCCTTGCGCAGCTCGAAACCGGTCCGGCGGACGACGACTTCGCGACGGTGCTCGATGAAATGGTGCAGGATCTGCTTGAGGTTCAACACCTCCGGACGCTTGTTCACCAACGCGAGCATGATGACCCCGAAGGTCGTCTGAAGCTGCGTGAGCTTATACAGATTATTCAGCATGATGAGCGGGATCTCGCCCCGCTTGAGCTCGATGACGACGCGGATGCCGTCCCGATCGGATTCGTCGCGCAGATCGGAAATCCCTTTGATCCGTTCGTCCCGGATCAACTCGGCAATCTTTTCGATCAGCTTGGACTTATTGACCTGATAGGGCAGCTCCGTGACGATCAACCGTTCGCGATCCGTCCGTTCATCGGTCTCGACCTTCACTTTCGCCCGCAACGTCAGGAGACCGCGTCCACTCTCGTAGGCGGACTTGATGCCGGCCGTGCCATAGATGAACCCAGCCGTCGGGAAGTCGGGGCCTGGAATCTTCTTCATCAACTGGGCAATCGTGATGTCCTGGTTCTCCAAGAAGTGGAGGAGCCCATCGATCACTTCGCCGACATTGTGGGTGGGAATGTTAGTGGCGTAGCCCACCGCAATGCCACCGGCGCCGTTGACAAGGAGGTTCGGGATTTTCGAGGGGAGCACCAGTGGTTCGACCAGCGACTCGTCGTAGTTCGGCCCGAAATCGACCGTATCCTTATCGATATCGGCGAGCATGTCCTCGGCAACCTTGGTCAGGCGGGCTTCGGTATACCGCATGGCCGCCGGCGGATCACCGTCGACCGATCCATAATTGCCCTGACCGTCCACGAGCATATAGCGCATGTTGAAGGGTTGCGCCATCCGAACGAGCGTGTCGTAGATCGCACTGTCACCATGGGGATGGTAGTTCCCCATGATCTCGCCGACAATCTTGGCGGACTTGCGGTAGGCCCGGTTCGACGCCAGGCCCATTTCGTTCATGCCGTGGAGAATACGGCGATGGACCGGCTTGAGACCGTCACGCACGTCGGGGAGAGCCCGGCCCACGATCACGCTCATCGCATAACTCAGGTACGACAAGCGCATCTCATCTTCGATGGCGATCTGTCCTAGTCTTTCATCAGGCGGCATTAAACTTCTCCTCGGGTGCTGAAAATGATCACCAGCTTCGTTCTCGGCTCGTCAACATCCTCAATGTAACCCAGAGGGTACACCTGCGGTGTTGGCGTCGCCTGCGGCCTCGCCGGATGACCATTTTGAGCATCCTACAGTCAAAGGATATCTGAAACAGAAAGAGCTACCCTCGTTTCTCCAACCTGAACCAGAACTGAAGAGGGCTTCATAACTTCAGGCTCTCCGCTAAAGGCGAATGGATGGTCACGGCGAACAAGAA
>JBDTPK010000571.1:0-2636 GCA_039932735.1 Nitrospirota bacterium | reverse complement strand
TGGGCCCAGCGGCTCAACATCCGAGTGTTCTTTGCCGATCCGTACCGCCCCTGGCAACGCGGGACCAATGAAAACACCAATGGGCTGCTGCGTCAGCATCTGCCGAAGGGCACCGACTTGTCGGGGTATACGCAGCGTGAGCTGAACGCCATCGCCCATCGGTTGAACACGCGCCCGAGGAAATGTCTCGACTTTGCCACGCCCTTGGAAGTCTTTACGCAACTGCGTCATGATTCACCCGTTGCACTTGGAACTTGAAACCGCCAAGTCATTCATTTGTGAAGATTTGACGCACAAAACCGCTGATCGCTAAAACCTTCTGGAACGAGGCTTCCATGAATAACCCAGGCTATGCCGGAGTACGTATTTAAACAAACTTTTTAAATCCGCGTTGACTCCTAAATGGATTTATGGAACTATCAGAAACATCAATAATATTACTAGATATACTAATTATTAACCCGCCGATAACGGATGCTACCTTAGGCGTCTTAGGTATCGTTCTTTTGCCCATCTCCCCAGCGGGTTAGTCTTTTTAATCGGATCATCGTTTGGTTTCGACAGAGGGGGCTTCGGAAATTCTGACAGTGTGGTAAGTGGTAGCCTAGCTTCACCGGAGCCACCTCTGTGACTCTTCGGCCATCAAGATTTTCGCTGGATGGCTCGTGATGTTCGTATTCTTGATGGTCGAGAATAGAAAACTCTATCCAGCTGGACCAATTAACCCGAGCGAGGCAAACTGATCTAATGAATAGAAGAGATGTACTGGTAAATAGCCTGGTTGTGCTGATGGCAACTACACTCGCATTGCTTGCCATCGAGCTAATGCTTCGTGTGGTGCCAGATGGCGAGCAAGCAAGTAAACCTCTCGATTACCGTGATTCCTGGAGAACAACAGGCCTGGGACCAGGGGGTTACCTTCAGGAAAACTTCACCGAAAACTTGCAGGATGGGTTTGGTGGTACCGTGCGCTGGCGAAATAACTCTCAGGGCTTCCGGAATGACAAAGACTTCACTGTTCCGCCTCCCACGAATACTTTTAGAATTCTGTCCATGGGTGATTCCTTTACCGGAGGGTATCGTGTCGGGCAAGATGAAACTTTCTCATTCCTTGTTGAACGAAAGCTTGCAGAAAAGTATTTAGATCGCAACCTGGAGGTAATGATTTCAGTAATCGAAGATCCATTGACCGGGCTGTACTACCTTGCGAGCAGCGGTGCTTCGTACTCTCCAGACTTGGTTGTCCTTGGTATTACTTTAGGCAATGACATTGCACAGGCATATTGGAATATGGGCACCGTATATGATCTAAAGGCCAATGACCCCTTTGTTGTAGAGGTAAGTGATTGGGACGCAAGTAAGATACGCAGGGCGGAGCTCGAAGCATTGCAGATCCCATCGGAATGTCTATTGCCGCGCGCCCCGAATCGGATTACCAATAAGTCGGGACCGCGTTGGTCCGCAATATATCACGATATGGACGAATCTGGAAGAACAAGCGAACTCCGGATAATTTCGCTGTTTTCAAAATTAAGACAACGTTTGAATCAAGATGCGCCACAGACGGTAATAAGCAACTGGGAAGAATATGTTGCGCCAAGACTATTCGATAGCAATGGATTGGGGATATTTCTCCGCTCACCACCAGACAAAGTCAACAGTGCGTACGATCAGCTTTTTGCGACCCTTTCGGCATATAAAAAATTTTTAGAATCCAGAAAACTAGAGCTGCTAGTGGTGATTTTCCCTCAGCGCTTTCAGGTTCAACATCAAGATTGGAACAAGACGTTAGATGTGTACGGGTTGCGCGAAGAGTGTTTTGGTCTGAAGGTTCCCAATCGACGCATAATGAGCTTCTGTAAGAACAATCAAATCGAATGCCTAGATCCTACTGAACGGATGAAAGAACTTTATGAATTGGGAGGCAAGAATTTGTATCTGCCAAGACATGACATGCACTGGAACGCCCTGGGACATGCCGCTTTAGCCGACGCGCTCCTGCCCGCAATCAACAACGTTTTACTGCGATCGAAAAACTAAAGCGATTCGAGTTCGAGGGCGCAGTTGGCTATGTCGCAATTCTCTCCGGCTCGCTTGCGGGAGTCCGGCCAGCTTGCATGCTGCAATTATCGCGAATGATCCAGATCAGTAATTTAGCCAATTCGCGGTGCCCCTTGGCATTCATATGCTGATCCAGAGGAAAAGTCCATGACGGAAATCCGACAGGGAAGAGGTGTACTGCGACAACCTGACGGCACGGCTCACGGCCGCGTAGTCAGACCACTGCGAGGCGCCACTTAAGAAATGCAATATGCTGTCCAACCAACTGGGGCCACCTCAAATTTGATGGAACGTGCCACCTCATGCTCCGGACTGGTTGGCGCCGGACAATCAATTGAATTCGGAGACCGCCGCACCTCTATCAAAGTGGACTCTGACATCGCGACTCAGAGAAACTCCTTCAATAAGGCGAGAAGGCTTTTAAGATGAGGACCGCCACGGGAAAGATACACGCCCTATCCTCGCGGAACCTTGTGACTATCTCCGAGCAACAGAGCGTGTAGATCTCTTGTCCAGACTTGTTGGCGGAGGGGGCGAGATTTGAACTCGCGGACCCCTTGCGAGGTCTCCAGTTT
>JBDTPK010000570.1:0-2653 GCA_039932735.1 Nitrospirota bacterium | reverse complement strand
GATCCGATCTGAAAATAGGTGAAAATCACCCACTCGCCAGGACGAAGAGCCAATATTCTGAATTGGTGCGAAATTGGCAGATCAAGCGACATACCGCGTTGTCGCTGGTGAAGCAGCAACTGGATGATGCGCAGAAGGAGCTTCTGAAGAAGCAGTTCATTGCGCGCTGGGAATATGTGCCGATTCGGACATCTGAAGGGAAAGATTTTGAAATCATATAGGAAGCGGGACCGGCGTGGTGGGCGACTGACAAAAAGACAAGAGAATTTCGTGAAGAAATCATGGAGACCAGCCACAGGGAGTTGCAGCAAATAGGACGAGAAGTGGATCCCTTCCTCCTCATTGATCAGGCTGACCTGAACTCAGGCGGTAAGGACGAGGAACGCGGCGCGGCCAATGCGCGTATGTTGAGTATTATTCTTGAATTGTCAGGTCGACGAAAGGAGCCGAAGGTTTGGGAGAGTTGGTGGAAGCGAGCCATAACAAGCGTGCCCCATCCCATGATCTGGCGACGGATCGGAGAGGTCAAGGAACGTCGACTGTCAGGCCAGAGTATTAATGTTGGGAGTTATCTCTTGAGCCTAGTCCGTCGTGATGCGGTCAGGCTCGAGCTTTCGTGGGCGTTCATGGGGAAGAAAGAGAAGTAGGTCGTGGAATCTTGCGTGTTCGACGAGTCTTGCATGCAAGAGTCTAATGCCTTCGCAGCTGGAGTTGAGGCGTATCAGTCTCGCTTACGAGCCAAGCTATTGTTGATTGAGAGAGCCTGTGCAACGGAAGGGCTATGTCAGCACAATGAACGAGAAACTGCAGCGAAGGCCCTTGATAACATAGTTGGTGATCTGAGAGGGACTGCTGGATCATCAACGGACAGCGATACAGTGGACTCCACAAGTGGGGATCATTTTCCCATTATCAAGAAACACCGGCCTTTCAGGACACGGAAATCTTGTGTGTAGAAAGCCGCATGATAGGAAGCGTCTAGGTATTGTGGAGGGTGTGATTCGGACACATCCATTAGGACTATCGAAGAAATTGAAGAAGGTGGCCTCGAGATGGCGAATTATTCTCTGGTGCGAAGAAATGCCCGCAGGTCTTTCATCAGCAGCATAAGCCGTAACTCATCTGCGAGAGATGGACTGAAGCCGAAGCGCAGGTAGAACTTACGCGCCGTCTCGTCGATCGCCTGAATCAGTACGGCGCGAATGGCGATCATGTCTCCTGCCTGTTCGATGCGCATGAGTGCATCTTGAAGCAGCGTGGTGCCGAGCCCCTTACCTTGGTGCGATGAATCGATCGCAAGCCTGCCAATCATCGCCACTCTAATCGGATGGCCGGCCAGACCGTGGGAAATTCTCTGTGGCGCGTCCTCGCGATGGATGCTTCCCGCGGTCAATGCATAGTATCCGCGTGCCACGCCATCGTGCCGGTGCAGGACGTAGACCCGTGCCGAATCATTCCGGACATTCGTCCAGGCGAAGCGTTTGAGCCACGTGTTGAGCGCATCATTTCCGCAGTTAAACAGGCTGAGGTCATGGGCCGGGGAAAGTTTCTCAATGCGATACTCGGCACCTATGGCCATCAACGGCTTTCAGCACGAGATGGACGTGAGAACAGACGCTTGAGGCCAGGAGGCACTTTCGGGGGCCTATCGAGGGCTTTCACAAACGCTTCCCACTTTTCCTTGGGCAGGACAAAATGGTTTTGATCCGCTAAATCCATCTCCGCTTGTGCGCACAGCGAAGCCAGAATATAGTCTGTCAGCTTCACACCCCGGCGCGATGCCCCAGCGCGAATGAGCTGTGCTTGCCTGGTGGTCGCGCGCACGTGGAACCTCGCCGACTTCGCGAGCACCGTCCTGGTTTTGTCTGTCATAACCCTTCCCTTCCTATTTGTACGCCTATTGTGTGCAAGATGACCAATGTTGTCAATACGTCCTCGAAATACTCCGAGCGGCTCTCATGGGACGTGCGGACCTTCCTGTTGCAGTAGTCCGGGAGGGCTCATTTATCATTTCGGCGAAGCCTTCCCTTCGCTGTTGGTGGCGCAGCCGGCGCACAAAACAGCCGCCCGAACTTCCCGAACTTTCACCATGCACTCTCTGCAAGACTCTCTGCATCCGCCCAGTAGTACTGTTCTTTCTCATCAAGGACTACGATAAGGCGAAGTGCCTGTGGATAATTTGATTCTGGCGGCACTGACTTGTCGGGCTACACACAGCGCGAGTTGAACGCCATCGCGCATCGCCTGAACACGCGCCCGAGGAAGTGTCTCAACTTTGCCACGCCCCTGGAAGTCTATGCGCAACTGCGTCATTATTCACCCGTTGCACTTGGAACTTGAAACCGCCAGTGAATTGGAATACGCTTCGTTCGGAACAGGGTCACCCGCAGGACCGCGTGACCCTGCGACCGCCCCATAATAGAGGAGCATTCCATGACGAAGCGCCTTCAGGAGGAGGGGCCATCAGGAGACGACGGTCGGCCCAATGCTGAAGGCGAATCCCTTCTGAATCGCCGGAGACTTCTAGCCGGAACGGCTGGCTTGGTGGGCGCGATGCTCATGGGATCGATGAGATCGTCCGCCGAAGCGACCACGGAGGGTTCGCGGGAAGACCCCACGCGGGTGCCCGGTGCGGTGCCGACTGCCTATGGAC
>JBDTPK010000569.1:0-2665 GCA_039932735.1 Nitrospirota bacterium | reverse complement strand
CGGTTGCAGTCGTGATAAATCAAAGGGATCGGGAGCCTACTCTAAGGTATGCCCGTGGATGGCGACGGACGAGCCCGCGCTCCGCTTTGCTTCGAGCTATACGCTATCAGCCATCTGCTCTCAATAATCCTCCGCTCTCATTTCGCTTCACGCTATAGACTTTCGGCTGTACGCTCTTTGCAAAACCCCTTTCATTCCATACCATACGCCATTGGCTATCAGCCATACGCTCTTCGAATCCTATGCCCCACTCTCGCACTGTTGACGTGAAAACGGGTCCATTCTGAACTTCTGATCTCTCAGGAGGCTGAAAGGCGCGGAAGTGACCGAAGGCGCGGAGACCCGTCGAGGGCCGACCTGTGCCAAGAAATGAAGAAAAGTCGTTTAACGCTACGGTGAAGAGTCGGGCGGGACTTGTGTACTCCATATGTGCCTCGGTCAAGGGGATGGTATCTGACACTTTCCCTCCACACAGCAGGGGAATGAAAAAGGTGTCAGGCACCCAGCTTCTTCTGCAATCTAAAATGGTTTGTCGCCATGCCGTTTGGATTGACCCACGCATGTTGGGCCGACCCTGACAGGGAATTTGGGCTCCTGGCAGGATGCTGAAAAAGTCCGCCAGCGGCGTTCTCGCATCGCTCAGAGCCTCATTGTACTGAAGCGTACGCCTCGCCTCTTCGCTTGCTGCGGCCTTGATGGACAGCCTTTTTGAGGATTCTTCGAGTTGTTCATCTGTCAGCGACACGCGTAGGAACACAGCGGAATTTGCGCGTAAACTGGGTTTTTCAGCAGCCTGCTAGAAGAAGGGCAGGCCCGCCTCACCTGCGAGAATTGATTAACGCAATCGGCGCGTCTTACACTTAGTTGGAACAAACGGCGATTAATGAAAACGGGAATGAATGAGCGAGCGTTGGGATCCGTGTGTTTCTCCGTTGTGCCACGTGGGGCTGTTCTGTTGGCATGGCACACCATCATTGGCTCCGACGGGCAGGGCTCGGAATCACAGGATTCCTGTCATGGATGAGCAATGGGAACATCATGCCATTATCCTGACGCGGACTGCTTCTAATCCATAGGTGGAGAATCCTTAGCATGGTGACATGGGTGGAAGTGATCATTGCCTTATGCCTTGCATACTATTGGGCCGGTTTTGATATGGTCAATTTTCATTCACAGTTAGAGCCAGCGGATCAGCCGGAGTATCTGAGCGGCTCGACTTGGAAAAAATTTGTGTCAGGCGCGGCATGGCCAATCGTCTCATACGCTAATCGCGAGTTGGCGTGGTTCTCAATTGGCTTTTTAAGTGCGGCTATTGGTCTTGGTGCAGCATACATCGGCTTAAACCACCTATTAGGCTCAATGTTCTTTGCCGTGTTGGTTTTGGGGGCGGTGCGAGTCACGCCAGTCCTTTCAGCATTGATTTCATTTCCTCTGGCCATGGTGAGCACAGTGCTCTGGATTTTTATCGCGAAGCCGTTAGGGTACGAGGACCCTGCCGGTATCGAAAGAATGAAACGCTGAATGATGTGTTTTCTTGATGACGCGTAGGCGGTTACGACTCCCGCCCATTTTCTTTGCCGTGTGCCGGCTACTTTTTACTTCAAGGACGACTTGCGAAGGTGCGAAGCGCATCATTCCGACCTGATGCTGATGGCCCGCCAACTTAGCGCCCCGATGGCTGCACCGGCCGTATCGGCTAACCAATCCAGCCAGCTCGATTCGCGGAAGGGGACAAAGAATTGATGCACTTCGTCCGTGACGCCGTAGACTGACGCCGCCACGATCGCCGCCACGATCGCCTGCCGAGCGACAGCCGGCCCCGCTGCCCAACGAAACGCCCGGCAACACAGCACCGCCAAGATGCCATACTCCACCGCATGCAAGACCTTGTCGCTCACGTCTTTGAGCAAGAACGATGGCAGTTGTTCTTCCGGGTGCGACTGGGCGGACAAGTAGAAAATCATTCCGGCATACAGCGCCACCGGCGCCCAGTACCAGAACACTTTAACCATCTCTCGTTGCAAAGTTGCCTCACGCATTGATTTATTCTCGCCCCATCCCTCACCCTATGCGATACCTATCACGAACAGATTCCTGAAAGACTATATGGCCACGCCTTGTCCCAAGCAAGACCGCATCGAACGATCACTTATTAAGGGGTGGCTGGAATGATCCCGACTGCGTGGGTTCAACGAGGGTCGGATTCGAATGGGGCACGGGATTTTACATCAATGCTGTGTCGCCGGAAGAATCGGCGAAGTTTCTACGGGAATCTGGGATATAACGTCGTCAGCTGCCAGGCATCACCGTACAAACTGCGCCATGATTCAGGGTCCGGCGATGAATGCGTTCTTGCTATCCTGCCAACACCGGCTTTATCATCCTCGCATGCAAGTCCAACTGAGCCATCCAGCCAGAACCGTCGAGGTCAAAGGCCCCAAGAAGGTCAAGGATCTCCTGCGCGAGTTGAATCTCGTTGTCGAAGCGCATCTCGTCATCAAAGGCGACGATCTCGTCACCGAAGACGAGATGCTGTATGACGTCGATCAGATTGAAATCCGACCGGTCATCTCCGGCGGCAGTCACTAACAGACTCTTGGTCAAAGATTAGGGTCGGGTCTTGAAATCATATATTCCCCTGTTCTGCTGCTTTCAATCGGCGACT
>JBDTPK010000568.1:0-2666 GCA_039932735.1 Nitrospirota bacterium | reverse complement strand
GACTCGGATTGCCATTTTTAAGAGGGCTATGATAGCCTGCAACCACCTTATCGCAGGGGCCTGGCGGCGAGGTGGAACAAAACTCACAGGTCTGCAGCATTGATGTTGCCTTGCTCGAGAATCTCGTCGGAAGTCAGACCTAAGTCGCCGTGTGTTTCGCGTCTTCGGCCCGCTCCTTCCTCCGTCCCTCTTGTCCAAGACAATATCATTATACATACTCATAAGGAGGAGCCCCAGATGGGTTCAAAGATCTATGTCGGTGGGTTGCCCTACTCGGCGACCGAGCAGGAGTTGAGTGATTTGTTCGGGCAACATGGCGCGATCGCTTCCGCCCGGATCATTTCGGATAAGTTCACGGGGCAGTCACGCGGGTTCGGCTTCGTCGAGATGTCTTCGGATACGGAAGCGCAGTCGGCCATTACCGCTCTTAACGGTGCGGAAATGGGTGGCCGAACCTTAACCGTGAATGAAGCGCGTCCCCAGGAGCCTCGTACCGGCGGTGGTGGTGGATTTGCTGGTGGTGGCGGCGGCAAGCGCGATCGCTGGTAGTCCGTCATCGCGGATACGAACGGGGGCTGTTATCATCAAGATAGCAGACCCCGTTTTTCTGCCGACTGTGGACTTATCGACTGAGTGGCGGGATGGGATAAGACGGCGGATGGGGAAGGCTGTCCGACCACCTTGTCCAGGAAGAGCTGATGAGCATTCAGGGGGAACCGATGTACGAATCCGTATCGTTGGCTGACCTGCCCTCATTTTCTTTCCGCACGAGTTCTATTCTAGTCGTCGAGAACTTCTGGTCATCGGAAGAACGGCAGTTCTTCCGCGAAGGGATGCAGTACGCTGTCTGGAAGAGTTTGGCGGATTTACCGAACGTTAGGGAAGATTTCCATCATGCTGGGAACTGGGCGAAAGCAGAAATTGGTCGAGCCGAAGGGCAGCGATTACTCTCGCGCTTACAGCTCCCCTGCATTCAGGCCTACATGGAATCGTTTCCGAATATCGTAGGAAGACACGTGGGTTTCAACTATTATTCATATGCGGCTGGAGATTGCCTGCTGACCCATGACGATACAGACCAAGGCCATGAGATGGAAGGTGCGGCTCCGCCGCGTCGGCGCATTGCGCTGGTAAGCTATTTTCATGAAGAATGGCGATCGGATTGGGGTGGAGAGCTCATCATCTATGCGAAACGGAAGATGCATAGTTCTGAGCAACAGGATCTCGAAGTGACGCACTGTATCGAGCCTCGGCCAGGCTCTCTCGTGATGTTCACGGTTCCCCGCTTTCACCGCGTGTGTCGGGTGGATCGAGTCGCAGGTGATGCGCGGCGACTTTCAATTGCCGGCTGGTTTATGACTGAACATCCGCAAGTTCCGCTAGTCAAACCATCCATCGCCGACTTTAGGAACTCCTGCTAAATTGGCTGCCATACTCTCGATCGAAGGCGGGGATGCATGGAGAGTCTGTTGCACGAGTGCGACCAAGCCTTGGGGCTCAAACGGTTTAGGAAGAAATGGGAAGGTTCTCCGGCGTATGCCGTACCCGGCCAAATCCTGGTCGATGTTGCCAGACATGAGGATCACTCGCAGGTCTTTCCGTACACGGAGCGCGCGGAGGGCCAACTCATGGCCGTGCACATGGGGGAATTGGTTGGAACTTGAGGCTAATTGAAAGGACGGAGGAAGGAGCTTGATGTCCGTGAGGAGTAGATCGATGGTCCCCTCGTGCTGCGTACAGAGTTTGAGGGCTTCTGAACTGCCGTCGGCATCAAGGACCGAAAAGCCTGCCTGCTCAAGTATTGTCTTGCACAGCTTCACGATGGATGGCTCGTCATCGACCACCAGAATGGTTGGGGACAAGGATTGAGGCATGGTGTGTTGCTGTCCTGACATACTGTGGTTACCGTCCTGCAGTATAATGCCTGATAGAGTCCATGGCGAGTGAATCCACGTTTTTGGCAGCATGGATAGGGATGAGAGTCAGGCAGGATTTCTGGTAGGTGGGGGGCGTCCAGCCTCCTCCCAGCGCTTTAAAGAGCCCGACCATATCCGCCAAGCGAGTGCGTTCAGTGAGGACCAGTTGAGTTTCTGCCGCCGGCACCGTTCTCTGTGCATCCAACACATCCAAAGACGTGACGAGGCCTATGCGATATCGGACGTCGGCTAGGCGGACAGCTTCCTGTGCCGCGGAAAGTTGCTCCCGCTGTCGCGCGAGTTGTTCCGCCTTGCATGTAGCGAAATCAGTCAGTCGCGACCCCCCGAAACGCCTGCAGAATAGTCTGCTGGTACTTCCCCAGCATCTGCACATGACGCGACTCCGCCGAATCCAACCGAGCGAGGTTGGCTCCTCCTTGTAAGATTGGCAGGGTAATTGACGGATCAATGCAGTAGTTCGAGCTGTTGCCGGTGAACCAGTTGGAGAACTCGACGCTCTGCAGGCCGCCTTGGCCAGTGATGGAGAGGGTGGGGAAAAAATAAGCGCGAGCTTGGGCGATACTGGCATTCGAGGCCACTAGGGTGGCTTCTGCCTGGAGAATATCCGGGCGTCGTTCCAAAGGTTGAGAGGAAGGCCCAACCGGAATGTCCGGCTGAGTGAGGACAGCACGGAGGTGTTTACTGTGAAGATCGAGCGATCCAGGCGGCATCCCGGTCGATACCCCTAGC
>JBDTPK010000567.1:0-2666 GCA_039932735.1 Nitrospirota bacterium | reverse complement strand
GGTCGCTCGATTTAAGACCTCGTATTTGCTGGTATAGCGCAGGGCCTACCCTGCAGCATCAGGTCATTACCGGTCATGGCGCCAAGGAGGGGTGAGCGAGGACGCGGATCTCGTCACGGAAAAGAAGTAGATCCGTCATCCTTTTCGAACAGGCGGGCCGGCCCAACCGAAGGATGGAACTTTGGGGAGGCTGGTTCACAAGACCGGTCTTCATCAGAAATGCGAGAGGAGGTACGCACCATGCTCTCATTTTCAGTCCGTACACAACTGATGATTGGAATCAGCTTGGCCACTCTCATGGGGGTGACACGAGGATACCATTTCACAGTCTTGGAGCAGCTGCCCAGTGCATCGTGGGCCGTATTTTTTCTCGCCGGCGTCTATCTAACCTCGCGCTGGGTCTTTCCAGTCTTGCTGGCCGAAGCCGCCTGCTGGACTTTGTCGCTATTAACTGGGGGGGAGTGAGCAGCTTCTGTGTGAGCCCCGCCTATGGATTCTTGATGCCCGCATACGGCACACTCTGGGTGGCCGGGCATTGGTATGCCAAAGAGCATCGCGACACGGTTGCTACGTTGCTTCCCCTCGCCATGAGCATGATTGTAGGATCAGCTGTCTGCGAACTCATCTCAAGTGGCAGTTTTTATGTGCTTTCGGGTCGATTCGCTCACACGACGGTGGCCGAATTTGCCTCGCAGTTTGCACGATATTTCCCGCGATCGCTCGTCACACTTACTTTCTATGCTGGTCTGGCGGCCCTGGCCCACGTAACTGGCTATGCCGCACGTGTGGTAATGGCAACGCATAACAACGGTAACACTTCCGCCTAGTGGGCCAAGATTGAGTTGTCACGGGTCGTCGATGGTAGTAAGCCAGTCCACGACTCCTTGATGTTAGACCCTTGGTGGTTTCCAGTTCCAAGTGCAACGAGCGCAGCATGATGCTGCCTGAACTCGCACGCGTCCGGGGTGAACCACTCTGTGGGACACCTGAAGGCCAGCGACTGACGTGGTCGGGTGGTCAGTGTCCAGGCCATCGTATCCAGCTCTTCCTGGGTGAAGCCGCTCACGTCGCGGCCCTTGGGGGAGGTACTGCCTGAACAGGCCGTTGATGGTCTCGTGAATTCCTCGCTGTCAGGGACGGTGTGGATCGGCGAAGTATCCCGTCCCCCCGGTGGCTGCAGTCCGCCGGTGCTGCGCCGCCATGTCCCGGCCCTGATCGTATGTGGGATCACTTTTCCATTGGTCAAAAATTGCACGTTAAGGAGTGCGGCCCAGTTTGTTCACCCTGAGGAACCGCAACTTGCGGTTTCGGAGCCCAGCATCCTTTCTCCAGTGGTCGTCGCCGGTCAAATTGATGTGCTCCCCCTTGAGCGGTGAGAGGTGGGCGCGCGTCTCGTCGGGCACGACCTGTCCGGTTTGGCTGATCGCCGCGACGGCGCGCTCCAGATAGACCCTATTCCAGAGAACGATGGCCGCAACCACAAGGTTCAGTCCGCTGGCGCGATGCCGCTGGTTCTCGTGTGTACGATCCCGCAGCTCCCCCAGTCGGTTGAAGAAGACTGCCCGTGCTAGCGCGTTCTTCGCCTCGCCCGTATTGCGCCCGACATGGATGCGCCGCCGCAGGTGGATGCTACTGATGTAAATGGAAGCAGGAACCGCGTCCGCTCAACCTTGCCGAGGTCCCGCAGTGCTACGGCCACGCCGTTCTGCCGTGGGTATGCGCCAAGCTTGCGTAGCATGAGCGATGCGGTGACAGCGCCGTGATGGATCGACGTGGCAAGTCGGAGAATTGCGTCCCAATGGCTGGTGATCTGGTTGTTGTTGACGACTCCACCGATGAGCGGTGGGAGCGTCGCATAGCGGGAGGGTTTCTCCATGGAATAGAGACGCGTATCACCAAGGGTGCGAATGCGTGGGGCAAACCGGAACCCAAGCAAATGGCACAAGGCGAAGACGGGATCAGTGAATCCGGCCGTGTCGGGATAATGCTCTTCGAGGCGGGGATCGGTTTCATGGTAACGCAGCCCGTCAAGGACAGGGGTAGCATCTCTCACGATCGTGCTGATGAGTTTGCGGTGGAATGGAGCGTACTGATCCGAGATGTGCGTGTAGAACGTCGCGCCGGGCTCATTACCATAACGGGCATTGACCGAACCAATGCCTTCTCCGCGGCCGCCGGCATTGAATCGCTGCCCGTCGGAGGAACTGCTCGTGCCGTCGCCTCAGTGTGCGGCGAACTTACGCTGATGCTGATAATTGACGATCTCGGCAAGCAACTTTGCGTACGTCTCCTCCCGGACGTGCCAGGGGGCGGCGCGCGACAACGTCGAGAGCGAAACCCCAGGACACGCATCAGCCATTCGTGTCAGTCCAAGATTGAGGCCATCGGCAAGAAGGGCGGTGAGCAGGTCGGTGATCATGATGGGGGCCATAAGCCCCTATGCTGGGCGAGTCAGCACCTCGGCTTCCTTCGACTCCTGCTGGTCGAGCGGTGTGATCTTCAACACACCTTTGGGCACAGAGGCCTCCGGCAGTTCGTTGGTAGGCGCGAGGCGGTCTACCCGCTGGAACTCGGCATGAAGAAGTTCGATACGCTGCGAGAGATATTTTTCAGGCTCTTCGTCCTGGCGAGTGGGTGATTTTCACCTATTTTCAGATCGGATCAAG
>JBDTPK010000566.1:0-2677 GCA_039932735.1 Nitrospirota bacterium | reverse complement strand
GCAGGAGCCGGCCATAAGATTCCGACCGGCGATCCCGATCGATACTTCACGGTGGAATTTTTCGTGGAAGATCAGCAGGGAAAAGTGCTTGATCACCAAACATCGACGATGGGCCGTTGGATCATGTGGCAGCCGGCCATTGTCGAGTTGTATGACAACCGTCTGTTGCCTTTGGCCAGCCGGGAATACCAGTTTGCGTACCAAC
This sequence comes from Nitrospirota bacterium, assembly GCA_039932735.1. Taxonomy (GTDB): domain Bacteria; phylum Nitrospirota; class Nitrospiria; order Nitrospirales; family Nitrospiraceae; genus Palsa-1315. The sequence goes on along the minus strand of JBDTPK010000566.1, from coordinate 2,472 downwards.
TGCCGGCTCAGGCAGAGGGCTTGAAAGTGAGGACGCGCGTGGGGTACCACATCTTGACCGATAAACAGCATGAGATGTTGCAGGTGAAGTATGGACTGACGGGGAACGATCCCTATCAATTCGTCGTGTACGAGCGGGAGTTTCCGCTGTCCGGTGCGCTTGCTGAGGCATTGGGTCGAGAGAGCCTTCAGCAGGCAGCCGTCAGCCGTCAGTCGGAAGGAACAAGCTGTCCGCTGAAAGCCGACAGCTGATAGTTTTTTGTAGAGGGGAGCACATGACACACGCGTTGCTGATTGATACCGATACGCTCCAGAAGAGTTTGGGGCAGCCAGGACTGGTCGTTCTCGACGTGCGGGGGCGGGCAGCCTACGAATTTGGCGGCCATATTCCAGGGGCAGTGCATTCGACCTGGCATGAGTACAGCGATCCCCATGCCGTGCCGAAGGGATTGCTCGATTCCGATCGCGGGCGCATGGAGCAAAAGATTCGCGCCTTGGGCATCAGTCAGGACAGCGATGTGGTGATCTATTCCAATCCGTTCGACAATTGGGGAGACGAAGGCCGCATGTTCTGGATGTTGGAATATCTCGGACACACACGTCTGCGTATTCTCGATGGCGGGTGGGTCAAGTGGGTGGAGGAAAAGCGCCCGTTCGAGCATGGGCGTGTGACGCCCACGCCGGGGACCTTCACCGTCAAGCCAGTGTCTGCCGTGATCGCCGGCAAAGACGAACTGAAGCACCTTGTGAAGCAGCCACATCCCGGTACCGCGATCGTCGATGCGCGCAGCCTCGAAGAATATCTTGGGAAAGAGGTCTCGGGTATCCCGAGGCCCGGGCACATTCCCTCCGCGATTCATCTGGCATGGACGGGATTCCTTCAGCCCAACGCCACAGTGAAAGATCTTCTGACGATCACAGAGAGTCTCGCCGACAAAGGTCTTGCGCAGGATCAAGAGGTCATCTGTTATTGCACCGGCGGCGTCCGTTCAGCCTGGCTCTATTTTGTCCTCAAACTTGCCGGGTATCAGAAGGTCCGGAACTATCCGGGATCCTGGTGGGAGTGGAGCCGGGATTTTGCCTGTCCAGTGGAAAAAGACGCCAAGGGTTTGCACCATGTCCTGAACGCCGATCCTCAAATTAGACCTTCTTGACAGTAAAAACAGGGCTGTGTAATGTGAATGGAGTCAAGGATATTGCGTGACAGGTGACTGTCGACTGAATCTTAACCCCTGAGGAGGAACCCATGATAATGAGAGTCTATCGCGGAGCATTGGTTGTGGCGGCGTTGGCCGCGCTTGTCGGCTTTCCGCTGTTCAGCGGGCTCGCCCTTGCTGCTGACAAGCATGTAGGCGAAGCACTGGCGCATGCCAAAGAAGCCGTGGCGCATGGCAAAGAGGGGCATGCCGATGTCCTGGTGAAGCATTGTGAGGAAGCACTCAAGCATGCCATGGCTGGTGATATGAAGAATCCGCATCTGGCTGAAGGGGTCACGCATCTCAAGGAATGCGTTGCCCATGGCAAGGCCGGTCACGCTGATGTGGGGACACAACATGCCGAAGGCGCGGTCACCCATTTGTCTGAAGTGAAGTAAGTCATTCGGTCAGAGATCTCTTAAACGGGCAGGGGCAACCCTGCCCGTTTTGATTCTGGAGGCATGACGATCATGCGAGTCGGGTTCTTTCAGTTCACTCCACGATTCGGTGCGGTGTCGCACAACCTCGATCAGATTGTGGACACACTTGACCGGGCTGACGCCGATCTGATCGTCTTACCGGAAATGTGTGCGTCCGGTTATCAGTTTGTGTCGCAGCAAGAAGTCGACAGGCTGTCGGAGTCGGTGCCGAATGGGCCTACCACACAACGGCTGATTGAGCTGGCGAAGCGGCGTGGGATGACGATTGTTGCCGGGCTTCCGGAGCGAGCCGGCTCTACCTGCTATAACTCAGCCGTGGTCGTCGGCCCGTCCGGGTTTATCGGGTGTTATCGCAAGACGCATCTTTTTTTTGAAGAAACGCTGTTCTTTGCGCCCGGCGACACAGGATTTCAGGTGTGGGATATCGGGTTGGCCAAGATCGGTGTGATGATCTGTTTCGATTGGTACTATCCAGAGGCGGCCCGCACCTTGGCGCTCAAGGGGGCCGAGATTATTTGCCACCCTTCGAACCTTGTCTTGCCCAATTGCCCGGACTCCATGCCGGTTCGCTGCCTGGAGAATCGAGTGTTCGCGATTACCTGTAATCGCACAGGGAGTGAAACGCGAGGCGGCAAAGATCAACTGACCTTTATTGGGAACAGCGAGATCGTCGCTCCACGAGGGGAGATTCTGCATCGCGCGCCGCTGGACCAGGAAGATCTCTGTATCGTCGAGATCGATCCTGCCGACGCGCGAAACAAAGCCCTTACGCAGTACAACGACCTACTTCGCGATCGACGCGAATCCCTCTACCGGTGACGACGCGTGAAGGCGCGA
>JBDTPK010000565.1:0-2681 GCA_039932735.1 Nitrospirota bacterium | reverse complement strand
AGAACTAGGGAGTCTTCGCACACCGGAACCCGGTGCCGAATCCCTGGACCGACGGCAAATGGGTCTCCCGATCCGAGGAGCGCAGACTATCCGGACCGCTGCCCCAGGAGCCGCCACGGATCACTTTAGATTCGCCCGTTGGCGGCCCTGTTGGATTCTTCGACGGATTCGTCTTGTAATAGTCAGCGTCATACCAGTCGCTGACCCATTCCCACACATTCCCCGCCATGTCGTAAATGCCATAGGGACTCTTGCCGTCTTCCAACGAACCCACCGGCACCACCACCCAATGATTACTCCATCTTTCATTCCCAGAGTTCGCGTGAAACCGCGTCGGATACTCATTCCCCCATGGATAGATTCGGCCATCCGTCCCCCGCGCCGCCTTCTCCCACTCCGCCTCAGTCGGCAGACGCTTGCCGACCCAGGTGCAGTACGCGTCCGCATCCACCCAATCCACATTGACAACAGGGCGGTTCTGGTGCCGGGATTTATTCATGGCGCTCCAGTCCGGCGGGGCGGCCTGGGACGTGCCTCCCAAGAACTTCGCATATTGCCCCACCGACACCTGGTACTTGTCCATCAAAAACGACTCCACATACACCCGGTGTACCGGTTGTTCGTCGGCATCTCCCGTCGCACTCCCCATCATGAATTCCCCCGCCGGCACCAGGGCCATCGACGGCTTGAGATGCTGGACCGTCGCCGTCTTGTCCTGCCTCTGCGTATGTCCTAGCTTAATTTTCTCATGCAACTGGTGGTAGAGGGCTCGCTGTTCGTCATCGAGCCCCAGTTTATTCGCAATGTCCAGGGTGTCCACTGCCTGGGCGACCTTCGTGGGTGGAGCATTCGGCTCGGTGATGGCCTCCCTCCCTTCGTCCAACAGACGCCAAACGGTGGCCGTGCGCTTCCGTTGTTTGGCCAACCCGGCCAGCGGGGATTGCGCATCAAGCTCCAGCGAGGTCTGGTAATGCGCTTCCGCGCAGGCCCAGGCTTTCAGGCCTCGACAGGCATCGCCAAGATAGAAGTGCGCCGGGGCATTCGCCGGGTATTGCTTGAGGCCGACTTCAAAGGCTGTGCGCGCTTCTTGGTACTTGTGTTGGTTCAGGAATTCGTAGCCTGCGGCAAATTTCTTGGCACGTTCATCAAAGAGTGCCGCAGCCATCGTTGGGTCAGCGTCGAGCCCGAGCAACGCGACAAGTGCAAGGATCTTTCTCATGCTCCACCTCCTCAGTCGCTAGAAGAGACGATAACACCTTGTCCATTTATATAAGGGATGGGAACTATACACCTCGTGAATGGGATATTCAACCGCACAGGGGAATGAGAGGACAAGCAACCATCCTTCTTGCTCACAAAGCGTGCAATAATAACGTGCTCGGCCGATGCGCGCAGTGAAGGACGGTTTGCCTGCCCCCTCTATGGGGAAAGTGAAGAATCGGAAAGCCCTCGATGGACACGCGCAGTGGAAGATCAGTCAGCCCCCATCCTTAAAGAAATAACGAGCGAGATCGGAGGGATCATTTAAATGGATTGTGATCGCTCAATGTGGCAGATGGAGTCCACAAGGCACCCCCCCCTTCACGAGTGGGCTGTTAGATGAGTATGAGCAGATCGATATCCGTCGTGGCCCGTGGCTCAACGAGCGCGCTATAGGCCCAACCCCCGGCTAGCGCATAGTCGAGGCAACGTCGATTGAACTCTGCGATGAAAGTGGACAGCGCCTGAACTAGGAAGGACTCTGCTGAAAATTGCGGCGGAGGTCTGGATGTATTGCGAGCCTTCATACGGGCGTAGGCTTGAGATAAGTCCTTCGCTCAAGGTCAGCTCCAGGCCTTTTGGTGCGCCGATGGCATAGACGCGCTGGCCGATTCTGAGCTTGCTGGCTGTGCCCAAGACGACGGGCTGGGCTTGCAAATCCTGCACGCTCAACTGGCACAGGTCGCGGTCGGGATCGGCGTATTGCAGCGTGGCCTTGAAAGTTTTTCCCAATTGCCGCACTTTCAGGCTCTCGCCTTTTTGCGCCACATGACAGTTGGTAATTACCTGGCCCGCTCCAATCACCGCGCCACTGCCCTGCCCGACGGACTTGCCCTTAGCGTCGAAGATGTGCACCACCACCACGGAGGGCGACACCTGCACAAAAATCTGGTCAGGGGTGTTGGCACGGGCGGCAAGCGGCGAAAGAAAAACGAGCACAAACCCCGTAACTAACACATGGCGCAAATACTGAAACGTCATGGCGTCTCCTTCAAAATTAGCTGCTGTGCCGATTATTGCAAGAAGGAGATGGGGTCATTGCTTGACCTTGCACCTCCCTCCACCGAGGCTCCGCGTTCATGGCTTGCCACCTTCGCATGAAATACCCGACCGCCTTCTCCTGCCTCACCGCTTATGGCAACGACCAGCAGACGATTGTTCCTGACAAGACCGACCGGACGGATTTCTTGACACGGCTCGGGCAGGAGCTGCTGCCGCAGCGCTGGCGCAGTGCAAAGTCAAGCAATGACCCCACCTATGTTTCTGACCCCACCTATGTTTCTCGTTCGTGGGAAGTGGGGCGGGGCATAGTTATGGGGCTATCGTGTCTGCCTTGAGGCGCGCCAGGAGTTTCTTAATGCCGATGCTAGGATCAAGCTTGATCGCTCGCTCCCAATGCTCAATGGCCTGCTGGTTGTTTC
>JBDTPK010000564.1:0-2682 GCA_039932735.1 Nitrospirota bacterium | reverse complement strand
AAATAGGCGTAAGACAAACCGTGAAAGCCGTAGCGTTGAACGCCCTTCGCTTCATAGTGACGTGGAATGGGAAGTAGCTTGGCGACGCGCGGCATGGTTTGGTGAAACGCCGTGTCGAAGCACGCCACCTGCGGCAGCTTTGGATGGCGATGGCGGAACGCCTCGATCAGTTCTATCTCGCCGGGCAAATGATCCGGGTCGTAGAGCACAATGCGATGCAGGTCATCAAGTAATTCCTGCGTAACAGCTTCAGGCTCGGTGTGTTTCATGCCGTGAACGACTCGGTGTCCGATGGCTCCGACTGAAGAAAATCCGTCCTGCGTTTCGAGCCAATCAATCAAGGAATTTGCCGCTGATTTATGATCGGTGGCTGCAATGGAGAAACTCTCCTGCTGATTTCGAGTCGGATCGTTGAAAGTCAGATTTGTACCGGGCAGGCCGATGCGGTCAACCTTTCCATAAAGCCGTCGCTGCAGCGGTTTGCTAACTTGGTAGAAAGCGAACTTGATGCTTGACGAACCGCCATTGACCGTCAGGATGTCTGCCTTCTCTGGTAAATTCATTCATCCCCCTTCTTGCCTCCAGCCTTTTTCGCAAGCGCCCGCCCAACCGCCTCGTGGTTATTTCCTGCGGATGTCGGCGATGTCCACGGTCAGCTCTGGTACCTCGATGCCGAGCTTTTCCATATCATGTGTTGCTGGGTTTAGTTCCTCAGTCAACTGCTGCCGCCACAGAAGGCACAAAGGAATTTAAACTTTGCGGGAGAGGCTGTCTGTTCAAAAAGAGACGTGAGATTTCTGGCAAAATATCATTTGGGCTTTACCCTGGCTCGTAAAGTTATTACCCCCGATTCATGATTTGATCATCGCCGCCATAGGATGTGTATAGCTTTCCCAGGGAAGTGTGACTTCTCACGTTCATAGCCAACCTCCGGTGAATCCTGCACGTCGCAAGCCATTGACGATGTACGGACAGTTCCGCATCAATCGCCACAACAAGCCGGTGCGATAGTTTTCAATCATCAAAACAATCGGTCCTTGATTGATCCCGTAATGCCACGGCGAGACCCAGCCATTGGAATTGCCGGATCGGAGGGGATAGGTCCGGTTAAAAGACCCCTTGAAGCCATAGGAGTTGAGCCCTGTTAATTTGGCTTGGTGAACACAATAGTCAAGTGTGGGCAAGACGATCTCCGGCGCGAATGGCAGCGACGCCACCACGGCCCAAGGCGCGAGCGTGCCGTCGTCAGGTCCGTATGGCACGCCGCGCCCCACGTAACCGAAGAAAGTACGCTCAATGCCGTCCACGTTGATAGTAGCGGGACCGGGGCCACCACTCGCAGTAATTCCCCAGCAGTATGGGCCATACCCTGCGAACTTGAGCGGGTTCGCGATCGCGTACTGTTGTTGCACATACGTCGCGCGGCGGCTGTTCTCGAAATAGTCACTTCTCTTGTCGCGCATGAAGGCGTCTTGAATACCGCGGAAGTCTATCCAGACATGCGAGAGTTGATGAGTAAATAATGGCCCGGCGTATAGATAATCATATCCATAACTGTGTTCCCACCGGTATGTGGAAGCCCAGGCCGCGTAGCTGCTCTCGGGCAGCGGATGAGCCGGCGAGCCCAGCCCTAAGATATACAGCAGCATCGCCTCGTCGTAACCTTCCCAACGGTACTTCAGGAATCCGCCTTCGGGCTTCCAGCCGTGCGTAACCGTTGCGCCCTGGTTCTGCGCCCATTGCCAATCGGCGCGGCGGTAGAGCGCGTCGGCGAGGGTGCGGATTTCACGCTCGTCGAACGTGTCTGCGTCAAAATAGATCCCCGCCGTCAATGCGCCCGCCAGCAGAAAGGCGCTGTCTACCGTTGACAGTTCGCATTGCCAGGCGCGTCGGCCGGTCTGCATATCGAGAAAGTGATAATAGAATCCCTGGTAGCCCGTAGCGTTGGGTTCAGGGCCTTGCGGGCTGTTCCAGAAAAACCGCAGCGTCGCAAGCGTTCGTTCTACCGCTGTAGCTCGCGACATGAATCCGCGCTCGACACCCACGGGATAGGCCGCCAAGGCGAGACCGGTGGCGGCAATACTGGCGGGCCAATCCGCTTCGGTCTTGTCTCTCACCAGTCCGTTAGCCGGATTCGTCTCATGCAAAAAGTAGCCGAATGATTCGCGCTCAAGCTTATCCAGTTCGGCATCGCCCGTTAGGTTTCTGGTGCTCATGGTTTCACCCGGTTTGCCCGCTCCTGGATAAATTCGATGGTAACGACGGTTGCCCCATGGGAAGGCAGTGCGACATCAAGAGTGTTTTTCGGTTCGATTATGCTCTCTCCTCAATCCAACACTTCACAGCGTCCCACCGCAACTGCGACGTTGATGATTACCTGCGCCATCATCAAGCCCTAGCCGAGCACAACGCGAAGCGAGTGGGTGAGGCCGTCATCCGCCAAGGGCGTCGCATCCGTCGCCGCGAGTGCGTTGCCGTCGAGTTCCACGCGAGTAACACCGTGACAGACATGGCCTGGGTTCTCGACTGTGATCTCGTAGCGGGTAATCCGGCCCTGCGGGCCGCGCTTTTGATATGTGATTTGGAAGCCGGGCCAGACTTTCGGAATGCACGGATCGATGCGCAAATGATCGCCGCGGAGCTGGAAGCCGAGTACGGCTTCGAGACCAGCGCGGTACAACC
>JBDTPK010000563.1:0-2686 GCA_039932735.1 Nitrospirota bacterium | reverse complement strand
CCTACCAAGCACTCAGGACGGCCTTCGTCCCACCACATCGCCTCGCCTAGCGTTTGTTCCCTCGGAATCAATTAAAGAACTGTGGGCAGCCCGTGAATAGAAGGGTCTGGAAAGCGAGAAGCATGGCTCCACGGCTCTCTCTTAGCGGAGCCGTTTTTGGAGCCAAGGGCCGATTCAGCTCTGTGGCGCCCACAACCTTATCAACGCGACTTTCATGATGTCGTTCACGACGAGGCAAGCCACCATCGCGTAACCAAATATCGCGAGGGTCTGCCACCAGGGAAGTGGCATCAGGCTGGGTATTCCCACACGCGTCAGTAGCGTGCCGATGAGGACATCCGCTACGAGAGCCGTAGCGAGTGTCTTGCTGGGCAATGTCGCCCAGAATGATCGCCGCTCGCGCGCAGACACGATGGAGAATACGGCCAAGTACAGCATCAACAGGAAGCTGAAGGTATAGAGGGCGTTGTCGCTGGTCGACAAGCCGAATCGCGACCAGGCGATAAACAGCAAAAAGAGCGCTTCCGCGACCATGGCCACGCCGAGGACAATGGATACGGCAATGAACCCTCCGATGTTCCAGGTCTCTGGCTTCTTGGATGAGCGAACGTAGTCGGTGGCGAGAGCGATCTTGGCGAAGTCTGTCATGAAGACCAGCAGGAGCATCGCAAACGCGGAGACGACGAACTTACCGGTTACTACGAACGCAATAGCCACGAAGGCTGCTTTCAGAATGGTGCGGCTAATTTTGTTGATGACCCAGGTCAGAATACGTTGGTAGATTGTTCGTCCTTGTTCGACCAACGCCACGATGTTTGTCAGCCCGGCTTCGGTAAGGACCACGCTCGCCGCACCCTTGGCGACATCGGTTGCGCTGCTGACTGCGATTCCCACTTCGGCTTGTCGCAGCGCGGGCGCATCGTTCACGCCATCTCCCGTCATTCCTGTTACGTGTCCCATGGCCTGCAGGTGCTGAACCACGATGTATTTGTCCTCTGGATATACTTCAGCGAAGCCATCAGCGCCAGCCAAAAGGTCGACGGTGCCGCTGCCAGCTTGAGCGATTTCCGCTTTAAGGTCTGCCACGCGCCGGATGTTCGGCAACCCGACTCCTTGCGCGATCTCGTGCGCCACCGCCAACGCATCGCCGGTGAGCATTTTCACCGATACGCCAAGGTCGCGGAGTTCGGCGATGAGTTGTTTGGCTTCCGGTCGCGGCGGATCGTACAATGTCACCAACCCGAGCAACACCGGAGTTGCGGACTCCAGACCGCGCGCGACTGCCAAGGTTCGATATCCCTTCTGTGCGGAGTCGCTCACTCGCACCTCCAGGGTTTCGACCGCCGGGGCCGCCAGTCCGCAGGCCTCGGCGATCGTTCGCATGGCACCTTTCATAACACGAAGCCGCTGTCCACTCTGTTCAACCACGGCTTCGGTGCGCCGGGTTTTCGCGTCGAAGGGCGCGAAGGAGACTGGTGTAAATGCAGGAACGCCATCGAATACATGACGAGCCGTTGCTGCGGCGAGGAACGCGAGGTCAATAGGATCTTGGTTCGCTTCCTGCGAAGCCAAGGCCCCGGCGAGCAAGACGTCGGACTCCGTTGCGTGTTCGAGCGGAATTACTCCCGTGACCGCCAGCTGGTTCATGGTAATCGTGCCTGTCTTGTCCACGCACAGCACATCCATCGTGGCGGCATCCTCGGCAGCGCTCAGCCGCGTGACGAGCACCCCGCGCTTGGCCAGTTCTTTAGACCCGACCGCCATACTGACGGTAAACATAACCGGCAGGGCCACCGGCACGGCACTCATTAGTAGGACGAGCATCAGTGAAATCATCTCGACCAGCGGCGCCCCGCGAAGCAATGACAATACGATCACGATACTGAGGAGCGCGCCGACAATTACGAACAACCAACGCACCACCTTGCCGACAACAGCTTCGATGTGAAGCTTTGGGCGGGCTCTTTGCACGAGTTCAGTAGTGCGGCCAAAGTAGGTCTTCGCCCCGGTCAGTAGAACCACGCCATTGCCTTCCCCGCGCCGAATGACAGAGCCAGAGGACAAGACGTCACTCGCTTTCTTCTCAACGTCTTGCGACTCGCCCGTTAGCGCCGACTGATCAACGCCTAGTTCTCCGGCTAGCAGCTTAACGTCTGCAGGTATGACGTCGCCAGGACGTAAACGGACGATGTCTCCGGGAACCAGTTCCCTCGCGGGCACAACTTGCCAGCTTGCATCGCGCAAGACGCGTGCACTGATCTGCAGTCGCATCCGCAACGTCTCGACGACACCCTCTGCCCGGCGATCCTGTAGAAAGCTCAGAACCGCGTTGACGATGAGTAGTCCACTCACAACAATGAGATCCGAGTACTTCTTGAGCACGGCCGAAAGGACCACGATCAATTCGAGCATCCACGCCGAGAGGCCCCAGAATTTTTGAAGGAACTTGAGAACCGGGTGTCCCTTGGACTCGGCCACTTCGTTGTAGCCGTATTCTTTACGGCGGCTTTCTACGTCCGTGCGAGTGAGCCCGGTATCTGGATTCACACGCAACTCCGCAAGTGTGTCGGAAATCGACTTGGATGTGACAACGGGATCGCGTGCGGAAACTGATGCGGGCTCGGTCGGCATGAGCCTCCCGCTCTGATGATACGCCCGCCGGGTTTGGCTACGAAACTCCTGAGCT
>JBDTPK010000562.1:0-2691 GCA_039932735.1 Nitrospirota bacterium | reverse complement strand
CATGCCCGTCTTGTCAGAAGAGGTAGCGGGATGGACCATCAGCACACCCACAGCTTAGGCCCTCGAGAGCTTCAGATGGCTCGCAGCATGTGCTGGCACTGCCAGTCTGAAGTATCCGGTGAGTACTTCTGTGACCGATGCGTCAAGGTCCAGCCGGTGTCGAAGGAACTCGATTATTTCACCTGCATGGGGTTCCCCCGTCGCCTCACGATCGACCAGCACCAGCTGGAAACCAAATTCTACGAACTGAGCCGCGCGTTCCATCCCGATTTCTATCAAAACAAAAGCACCGCGGAACAGACCATCAGCCTCGGTAATTCCGCACTGTTGAATACCGCGTACCGGACGCTTCGTGACCCAATCGAACGAGCGGAGTATCTTCTCGATCTTGAAGCAGGATCGGTAAAACAGATTCGGAACTCTCCTCCCGCCGACCTCTTTGAAGAGATTCTTGAACTGCAGGACACATTGAATGAGTACCGAGCTGCCGGACAAGCATCAGACACCGAGTCGACGCTCCGTGCAAAGCTCCAATCGGAACGGAGTACGCTCGAACAGCGGCAACATGACATGGAGGCCGCCCTGCAACAGCTCTTTGTTCAGTGGGATGCACTCCAAGATCGCGGAGAGGCCACCGACCAGGCAAGGGTCGAGCGGAACCATATCCTCAAGCAGATGCGCGAAAGTCTCTCCAACCGCACCTACGTCAAGAATATCGTAAACGATCTCGTCTCAACCATCGGATAATCACTGCCATGGCACGTATCGTCGGTATCGACCTCGGCACGACCAATTCATTGGTCGCCTATATGGACAAGGGAACCCCGCGCGTAATTGCGGGACGGAACGAGCGCAATATGGTGCCCTCCGTCGTGGCGATGACCGACAATGGACTCATCGTCGGCGACCCTGCCAAAGAACATCTGACCCGCAATCCCTCCCGCACGGTCTATTCCGTGAAGCGATTCATGGGGAAGAGTCTGGAGGACGTACAGAGCGAACTGACTTACTTCCCATACACATCAACGGAACAGGGCGGGGTGATACGCTTCAAACTCGGCGAAAAAACCTATTCGCCTCCGCAGATTTCAGCCATGATTCTCAAAGAGCTGAAACTTAGGGCCGAAACGCACCTGGGTGAAAGTATCACCAAGGCCGTCATCACCGTGCCGGCCTACTTCAACGACAGTCAACGACAAGCTACGAAAGACGCCGGTATGATCGCCGGTCTTGAGGTGCTGCGTATTATCAACGAACCGACCGCCGCCTCGCTCGCCTATGGGCTCCAAGAAAAGACTCAAGGCACAATCGCCGTCTACGATCTTGGGGGCGGCACCTTCGACATTTCGATTCTAAAGCTTAAGGACGGGATTTTCGAAGTCTTGGCTACCAATGGCGACACCCATCTAGGTGGCGACGACTTCGACCGACTGATCGCCGATCTGTTCATAGAAGACATTCGTGAACGACATGGCCTTGATCTCCACCCCTATCCCGACCATATGCAGGCCGTCCGTTTAGAAGCCGAACGCACAAAGATTCGACTCTCCGAGGTGCTGAAAACGACGGCGACTCTCGACCTGCCGGACGGCAAGGGTAGATTTGCGAGAGAGCTGACGAGAGATCAGATTGAGTCCATGACGATGGGCCTGATCGAACGCACGCTGGCTCCCTGCCGCAAAGCGCTCAAAGACGCAGAACTCACTCCAGATCGCCTCGATGAAGTGGTGCTTGTCGGCGGGTCCACACGCATGCCGCTCGTTCGGCAACGTGTCCAGGAGTTGTTCGGGAAGACCCCGCACTGCGAACTGAATCCAGACGAAGTTGTGGCCCTCGGCGCGGCCGTGCAGGCCGATATTTTGAGCGGCGGCACCACCGACATGCTGTTGCTGGATGTCACCCCGTTATCGCTTGGCATCGAAACGATGGGCGGTGTGATGAGCAGCGTGATCCGACGGAATACAACCATTCCAGCCAGCGCAAAAGAGATGTTCACAACCTACGTGGACGGCCAGACTGGTGTGGACATTCACATCCTCCAAGGCGAGCGCGAGCTCGCGAAAGATAATCGAAGCCTGGCGCGGTTCAGACTCAAGGTGCCGCCCTTGCCCGCCGGTGTGCCACGGATCGAAGTCACGTTCTTGATTGACGCAAACGGCATTCTCAATGTGCTGGCGAAGGACATGCGGACGGGACAAAGTCAGTCTATCGACGTCAAGCCATCCTACGGTTTGTCGGACAGTGAAGTAGAGCAAATGATCGAAGATTCATTCAAATTTGCTGTGGATGATGTCTCCGCCCGCAAGTTAATCGAAGCGCGACTGGATGCCGATGCATTGATTACGACGACGGAGAAATCCCTCCTGGAGGGACGCCAGCTCATTGCATCAGACAACATTGACGCCACTCGTACCGCACTGGCTGCGCTAACCGCTACCAGAGATGGCACAGATCCACGCGCCATCCGTGCACGCATGGCAGACCTCGAACAGGCTGCACAGCCGCTGACCGTCGCACTTTTGAATGATTCGCTCACGAAGGGTCTGCAGGGGAAAAAGATCTCCGAGGTCACGTAGAGACGATCCCGTACCGAGGCCATGATCGGCATACGACGGGAGCATGAGGACTGTATATGAATCTGAAGTGGCAGGATACTGAGGATATTGCGATCCGTTTAGTCGAAGAACATCC
>JBDTPK010000561.1:0-2692 GCA_039932735.1 Nitrospirota bacterium | reverse complement strand
GCCAAGACAGCTTGTTCTCCAAGTGGGGTACGTTGAGGATCTGAACGATGCGAGAACGCCGCATGGGAAAAGGCGCGTCTCGGCGCGGCAGGGTTGGGCGGTGAGAAGGATGGCTTTTTCAGCATCTTGCCGGTTGCATCCTCTACTCGTGCCTGAGCACGGCCAACGGCCGTTGGCCGAGAATACGGTAGGTGCCGGCAAATCCTACGATCAGTGTCAGCAACATCGTGAGAAGGAGGCCGATGCCAAGTACCTGGGGGTGTAGGCTCCAGGGTAGGTCGAACACATACCTCACCAGGGCCCATGCCAAGATAGTCCCGAGGGTTAATCCGATGAGCCCTGCGACGGCGCCCAGCAAGACATACTCCATGGCAAAGGCGCGTGCAATCAGACCTCGGGTCGCGCCGAGCGCCTTCAGAATGACCGACTCGTAGAGACGCCGGTAGCGCGTCGCGGCAAGTGCCGCCGCCATGACCAACCCGCCGGCCACCACACAAAAGAGAGCCACCGCCCTGATGGCCAGGGAGAGACGGTCGAGCACCCGGGCAAACCCATCGAGGACATCACCGATATGGATCGCGCTGATGTTCGGAAAGGAGGCGACGACCGCCTGCTGCAACGGCACCTCTTGCTCCGGTGAGACCCGCACCGTTCCAACATAGGTAAAGGGCGCCCCTGCAATCGCGCCTGGTGACAAGATCATGTAAAAATTCGTGGAGAAATTTCCCCACTCGACGCTCCGAATACTGCTCACCTCCGCCGACACCGTGGCCCCCTGAATATCAAACTCGATGATCGAGCCGATGGTGAGACCTAAATGCAAGGCCGCATCCTCTTCTACTGAAACCTGTGGGGTCGAGAAGACCTGTCCGGGCTTCCACCATTCCCCCTTGATCAAGGTATTGTCTTTCGGCAGCCGATCCAGGTAGGTCAGCACATACTCGCGGGTAAAATACCATTGTTTTCCTCGCCCTTCCTTTCCCTCCGTACGTGTGTCGTCCTTCCCAACCCCTTCCTCCACCTTGACGACCTGTCCATTGATCGCGTGGAGCCGCGAACGCACCAGCGGCATGAGCTCCGGACGCGCGTGCCCGCTCTCTCGATCGACCAGCGACATGAATTCTTTCGCTTGATCGGGCTGGATATCGATAAAGAAAAAGGTCGGCGCATCCACAGGCCGATCTTCCTGGATTTGGTGGAGTAACGCCTGTTCGACCAGCGACACCGTCACAATCGCCATGACGCCGATGCCGATGGCGACCATGATCCCGGTCGCTTGACTCCCCGGCCGCACGACATTGCCCAGCGCATAGCGAAGGCTCAAGAGACGAGGCCTCGGCATCCAGGCCAGCCCTCGCACAAACACCTGCGCGCAGACAAAAAGGACCGTGATGGCAAGAGCCATCGCCCCGATAAAGAGTAGGCCGATCGACCACGAACCGGCTTGCCACACAGACAAGGCGCAGAGTCCGAGAATGATTCCTCCGGCCGTGCCGACATTCCATGGGTCGGTCAGTCCACGTTTCACCCACCATCGTGACTGAGGATTTCCCTGTTCGACCGTCGCCTGTTCCGCATCACGCCGAAAAATCGCTCCTGGATGGACCTCTCGAATTTTCAAGAGGGGCCACAGGGTAAACAGCAGCGTCGACAACAGACCAAGCGCCGCCCCTTTCAGCAAGGGCCACGCCGAGGCCCACGACAATTCCAAGGACACGCCCAACTGATCGAGGATGTCGGACACAAACAGCGCAGCCATGAGGGGCGGCAACCCCCGTTGAAGCGCAATCCCCAACAAGATTCCAGCGAGGCTCCCGATACATCCCAAAAAGATCGCTTGCACCACATAGGTCCAGACCACCGTGGCTGAATCAGCGCCGACCGCTTTTAAGATCGCAATGGTCCGCAACTTGTCCCGCAAGAACGCGTGAATCGAGGTCCCAACTCCCAGTCCACCGATGAACAGCGCGGTGAGGCCGATCAACCCAAGATAGCGGGAGAGTTGTTCGAGAAATTGTCTCAACTGCGACTGGGATGTACGATAGCTGGATACGCGCGCGGAATCTGCCTCCAGCCGATCCTGCAGCTCGGAGCGTAGCGGTTCCAGCGGCGTAACGGGGGGCGTTTTTACGAGATAACGTTCTCGCACCCGGCTTCCTGGCTTGATCAGCTCCGCCGCTCGCAATCCTTCCTGCGTAATCATCACCCGTGGACCCAAGGTGAAAGCATTGGCCAATCGATCCGGCTCGGTCCGCACGATGCCGGTGATCAAAAACACTGCTTGGCCTATCTTCAGTCGCTCCCCAACCGAGAGGCCCATCCGAATCAACAGCGACTCCTGCACGACTGCGCCAAAACAGGAATGGCCGCCGCAGCGATGTTCATCCGGGTGGAGTACGGTATCGAGGGATTGCGCCGGCTCAAGTCTAATGGCTCCATAGAGGGGGTAGACGGACTCGACCGCTTTCAGCTCGATGATCTGTGTCGACTGGGTCGCCATGGGCCCAAGCGTTTCGCGCGCAGCCATCGCGACCAGCTCGCTCACATGAGTGAAGAGCATGTCACGCTCGCCCAGCGAGTTCAGCACCGCCTGTCCCGCGAGACTCAGGGGGCGAGTCAGGCGAATTTCGAGATCCCCGCCTAACAGTCCCCGCGCTTCTTTCGTGACGGCCTGTTCCATATTTGCGCCAAA
>JBDTPK010000560.1:0-2693 GCA_039932735.1 Nitrospirota bacterium | reverse complement strand
GAGGCTCAACGTACCGAAGCGTACGTCTCGCCTCTTCGCTCGCTGCGGCCTTGCTGGATGGCCTTTTTGAGCATCCTGAGGTTATTCCGGCTTCAGCGAGATACGGAAAATTCCAACCATGTTTTTGGCATCAACTGATTTTTCCCGCACCTATTAGATTCGATTGTCAGGACAAACAATCAGAAAAGAAACCCGACCCTTGTGTTTCATCCAAACGATCGATCATGGTTATTCATCAGCGTTTCTGCTGCTCGTGCGTGGGAGACTCGTTATGGCGTGTGGATTCTGCGCTCTCACCGGAAGCATCAATGGCCTGGCCGCGCTTGTCTTTGACGTAGACGCTGCCCTTTATGGCCTTCGCACGTTTTTTCAGCTCCGAGGCAATCTTACTCACGTCTCCAGGATGAGCGATGGGGCAGTGCTCGTTCGTCACGACGGCGATCGACAGGCTCATCATCGGAAACTGTTCCGCGTTTCCTCGACGATCCACGGAATCGATGTATCCCTTGAGGCGATCGTCGCGATCGTAGAAATCAGGAATCACTAAGTCGAAGCGTGTGATCACGGTCTGGCAGATGTCGTCGATCCTGTCAGGCCGGCTCATGATCACGAAGTCATCTCCCCCGACGTGGCCGACGAAGCCTTCTGAGCCGACAAGTTCTCCTACCACGGTGGTGAGGATGCGGCAGGCTACGACGAGGACTTCGTCTCCACGGCCATAGCCGTAGCGATCATTGAACGATTTGAAATTGTCGATATCGACATAGGCCAGGGCAAAGGGCTGTCTGCTTTCAATCCTGGCGGTGGTTTCGAACAAGATGGTGGTGTTGCCTGGGAGGCGGGTGAGAGGATTCGCATCGAGCGAACGAGTAAGACGGCTCAGACAGAGACGCACACGATGTACCACATCTTCCGCACGGTAGGGGATGGTGATGAAATCGTCGACCCCCAGGGCCCCCCAGTCGATGTCGTTGAGTCTGGTGTCCCGGACGAAGACGATTAACGGCAGTCGTCCCAAGAACGCATCATGCTTGAGGTCCCTTGCAAGTGTTTCCACCGAGTGGCCCCCGGCACCTTCTGTGGCAAGGATGAGGCAGGGGGGATCGTGGACGAGTTCGTGGAGTGCCAGATCCGGCAGGTTGGCTTCCACGACTTGGAAGCCAACCTTCTCTAGTGCCGAGGTTAAGGTGACGATAGGGGCGAGTTCGTTGTGTAAAAGAAGAATACGCCGTCCTGGTAGGGAGGGGTTCATAGATAATCGTCGATGGTGGCAAACTCGCTCGATGCCTTGGCGATGTAGTCAGCTAACGTGTGTTCGTCAAGGCCAACCATGTCCCAGGCTTGTTTCGAAAGCGGTGGAATAAGGTCATCCCCCGGGTTTCCACAAGCCAGGCCCTTGACCAGGATATCAGCCACATGGACGATGGCCGTTTGAAGCGCGGCTTCTTTAGCGAGCATCGGTGCATGATGGTAGAGAATCGGCTCGCGGAGTGTGATCGGCAGATTCCAGGCGTTGGCGAGGCTGCCACCGATGTCTGCATGTGAGAGGCCCGTGAGTTCCTGCTCCAGCTCGAAGAGTGAACGGTCGCCTCCTGCTTTGGCGGCATCTTTGATGCTGCTTCCCACCTCGGGCCATTTGACGTAGAGGACGACTTTCCCAATATCGTGTAACAGACCTGCGACGAACAGTTCTTCCGGGTTCTTAATCTCCAGCCTGGATGCCAGGAGGTTGGCGGTGATTGCGACTCCCAAGGAGTGGCGCCACAACTGATCCATCCCGGCGTCTTTCATGATGCTGAGGGCCGAGGCGCAGAGGGTGAGGCCCTTCACGACGTTGAATCCCAGTACGATCACCGCATGGGCTACCGAACCAATGCGGGAGGGAAACCCGTAAAACGGTGAATTGGCGAGCCGGAGGACTTTGGCGGCGAGGACCTGATCCTTTTCGATGATCGCGCCGATCTCCTCGGTCGATACAGTTGGGCGGCCGATCATGGCGGCGAGTCTCTGCACGACATGAGGGAGCGTAGGAAGGTCTTCGAGTTTCTCGATCCGGTTGCGCAGGTCTGTTGGATTAAACATGGTCATGCTGTCGCCGGCCCCTCTGTCGCCGGCGCCGTGCTATGGGTGGCATTCAAGTGCGTCCTGAGCGTCCGAAGGAGCATTTGCTGAACAGGATCCTGAGCGACATGCCGAAAGCGATGTTCGAGCTCGGCCTCCAGTTCAGACAGCGTTTTTCCTCCAGCGTCCTCCGGGTTGCCGTCCACATACACCGAGGCCAGCCCCAGCCGTTGGAGTCGCTCGATCATGAAGCCGTCAAGAGTGGCTCCTGCAGCCACGATTGGAAGCCCGTTGGCGTTAGTCACGGGCTTCACCAAGACCATGCCTGGCAAGAGTTCTTCGATCATCACTCGTTTCATCAAACTGTGCTCCTGGATAATCTCTGTGCGAGCCAACTCGTTACCGACTTTTGTTGAACAATGAACTGGGCAGTGAGACTGTCTCCTGCAATTGTCTTATCGGAGCATCGGCATCATTTCTAAAGGTTCGTTCCCCTTCTTCTCCGTTGATGCGGCAAACGCGCGGTAGCGCCAACACCAGGGCTCACGGGGGACCAAATGAGACCGAACAAGCATGTGGCTTGACGTGTTGGAGCGCGCTACTCGATGGTGTGCATTGGGCTCTGCGGGAGC
>JBDTPK010000559.1:0-2694 GCA_039932735.1 Nitrospirota bacterium | reverse complement strand
GTAGGCGAAATCGAACGGGGATGCCATTGAATTGAAGAACCATGTCAAGAACATGGGCGGAGAGCGTCTTGACCGAGGAAGCCAGATGCAAAGGGGGGCAGGTCATCTATTGGTACGGACAATTAGGGGTGCGTAACATACTCGCGAGTGGCCTAACGTATTAACCAATGGTGTTAGTCCCTTACAACCCAATAAACGTAGAAAGGAAACTCTATGCCACACGTGCAGGGGAAAATATAAGGGGTCGGGAATCTTTTTGGCAGTACATCGTCAATCATACGGTCCAATAGGCAATAGATCAATCGTCTTGATCGAGAGACTTCAAGAGCAGCGAAGTTACCGGCAGGTTTTCCCATCGAAATACTTGCAGCTCGTCTCGCCGGATTTTACTTTCCAGGTTTTCACTAGCGGCGCTTGCCCGTTGTCTCTCATCTGGACGACGAAATCCACGAGGCCTGAGATCGGTAGCTTTTCCACGTGCGGCCTGGCCGCATCTGGAACGTCTACCCAGAACACGGACCCAGAAGTGGAAATCAAGATGCGGTGGTTTTCTATATCGACATGAATGACGGGGCTGTAGAAACTTTTGTCGTCGGCGAGACTAGGAGACGTAATCAGACCAAGAAAGAGGAGAATGAAGAAGCCAGCGTGAAGGGTCGTACGCATGTATGCCATGACTAGCCCTCTTTCTTCACGAAACAAACCAGCGGGCATTATCGCACCAGGTGATAATGGGAAACAATTCAGAAAGTATCGAGCCTCACTGGCGTTTTGAACATCATGCGCAGGCTGCGGAGAAACTATATTGGCACATAAGGACTTTGAAGGTCAGTATACATATACAACAGGAGTAGTCTCCTGCGGGCTTGTCAAAACGGTCAGCCAACAAGGCCGTAGGCAAGTCAAAACCGGAAGCGTAGTTTTTCTCACCCGCCCGCCCTCGAGCTGCCCAGCCAGCTCGTTTCTCGAGTGGGAGACGTAGAGGAGTTTGACGAGCCGAGAACGACGTTGGGGGCCGTTTTCACAAGTCTGTGGTTGTGATGTGGGCATGCGTGACCGTCCCAGCCGTAATCCAGTATCCGCGAATATCCGGTTTCGACTTTTCCATGAGGGAGATGAGCAGATAAGCGGGGATGGGCAGGTTGATCTTTGGCCAGATTTCCTCGTAGTCGGTAGCAATCTTGATGTCGGTGATGGAGGGACGCGCCGGGTCGTGAGGATGGGAGTGGTAGACCACTTGCAGGTCGAGCCCTTTATTTCGAATATCCTTCTTCGCAACGGAAAAGTCTTGCATGTCCATCACGAAGGCAATCTCAGCTCGCTCTGCCGGTGACAGTCGTTCAAGATGCGCGACCTTGGCTGGGTCAAAGGATGACAATTTCTCGGCTCCTTCAAGTGCCACGATATTTTTGATTCGATAGACATGGGTGACGGCTCCGTTGGTTCCGGCTAGGAGCCCGCAACACTCGTAGGGATCGAGTTCCCTGGCGTGGGCCACCATATCGTCGAGAATCGATTGGGGAATAGTGAGGTCTGCCACGATAGCTAGATGGTGCAGCTGATGACATAGTCCATGCTGAGATCCTTGATCTTCGGATTTTCTCCGCAGAGCGGGCAGGCCGGGTCTTTTGGGCGGCGGACTTTTCGGAATTTCATCTCTAGCGCGTCATAGATCAGTAGGCGATCGGCCAGGGTTTCGCCGATGCCGAGAATTTCTTTGATCGCTTCCGACGCTTGAAGAATGCCCATAGTCCCAGCAAGGGCCCCTAAGACGCCAGCTTCTTGGCAATTCGGTACAAGTCCTGCCGGCGGCGGCTCCGGGTAGAGACAGCGGTAGCAGGGATAGCCGGCATGGGGCTTAATCGTCGTGAGTTGGCCTTCGAAGCGGAACATGCTGGCAGAAATGAGGGTCTTCTTGGCGAAGAAGCAGGCGTCGTTCACGAGAAAACGCGTCGCAAAGTTGTCGGATCCGTCCAGCACCATGTCGTACTGGGAGACGAGTGAAAGAATGTTGTCGCTGTCGACGTTCTGGTGATAGGTCTTGATCTCGATCTCCGGGTTGATCGCCGAGAGGGTTTTGCGGCCAGACTCCACTTTTGACATGCCTACCGTGGCTGTGGAGTGCAGGATTTGCCGCTGCAAGTTCGAGAGATCCACGACATCGCCATCGACCAGACCGATGGTACCGACGCCGGCGGCGGCCAGATAGAGTCCGGCAGGCGAGCCGAGTCCCCCGGCGCCGATGAGCAAGACCTTTGCTTTGGTCAACTTCAGCTGGCCCTTGCCACCGACCTCGCTCAGAATAATCTGACGGCTGTACCGTTGAATCTGTTGTTCAGTGAGTTCCATAAAGTCCGTGATCAGTCATGTGGGATGTGTGATGCGGTACGATTTAAGACTGGGTAGAATCTTCTTTGGGACCACCCATCACTCGTCACTTTTCACTTCCTCTACTCCACCACGTTCAGTTCGATCGGGTCGACCACGACGCCTTTTTTGCGAAGGCCGGCGATCGCCCGTTCGATTTCTGTGCTGTCTCCGGTCAGTTCGAGATCCATCCATCCGGTGGTTTCACGAACGTCGGCACGTCTGACATTGGTGACGACCTTATATTCATGTCCGATCTGATAGATGACCGGTTCCTTGATCTTATCTTCTGGAAACTGCACGTGCACTTTCACATTCGGCATGATG
>JBDTPK010000558.1:0-2696 GCA_039932735.1 Nitrospirota bacterium | reverse complement strand
GATTGCCCATGTTCATGCCACACGACGAAGTACGTGCCGCGGGCCGCCGCCACGGCTGACGGAGTATGGATTTCAAATCTTGAACCATTGGACTTGAATACCTTGCTCACTAACGCTCGAACTTGGCCCTGCATCACTTTCACTACGGATCGGCGGATATTCGCCTCTGGATTGTAGATATATTCAGTGATCTCCACCCGGCTGTTTTCCCCCACGGTCAAGACGCTGTCGTCTTCAAAAAATGCCTTTGTGCGTGATTCCTTTCCCGTCTCAATCACATCCTTAAAGAGCACCGGGTCGTTTAGTTTGACCGGCATCACGCGGGCCCCTCCGGGATGGGTGACTTCGACATTTCCCGACACTGCCGTATAGAAACCTACGCCATCCTGGCTCAGTCCTTCAGTCCTCCCCAGGGAAGGGATCAGAACCAGGACTGCTGTGACGACGTTCATTGTGATCCATTGCTTCTTCATCATGCCTCCCATGTCTTTACGAGGAATACACATATTGTGTGCTTTCCTCACAAATCGCACGAATCGTACCTGAGTCATTTTTTCCAGGGAGACCATGGTCTGTCCCCTTCGAACCTATTGAACTCGCGCTCTTTTGATGAAATGAGCACCTGAGTACCCCACGAACATTCGGTATACTCACGGAGATTCTCTCAGTGTGAATGACAAAATCAGACAGGATTCGGCCAAAAAACGTCACGGCCTACGAGGTGGGTCAAAGGGTTAGAAGTGACCGTTGAGGGTTATGGAGTAGATGTGGCGGGAATAGTCGAAGAACTGAATATTGGACTGATCTCTGATGTAGTTATAGTCCGCGGCGATCGAAAGCCAGTCCGTGAGGGGACGGCCGATAGAAGTCGTGAAAAAGAGCAACGTGTCTCGTCGTACGGTCGTACCGTTGGCAGAGAGGGAGTTGGGGTGATCGTACAGCTGGTGGTAGTAGTCAAACGCAAAGACGGGCTTGAGTGTCCAGATTTCCGGGACACCGAGACCGATAGAGAACCGATGAGCGTTATAGGCCCAATCCGCATTGGAGGGGACACCTGGGATGGCTACAATCGGATCTCCACCACCAGTCCGGTCCATATCAAACGTGTACCCCAGCCGAACATGACCGGTGCCATTCAGGAAATATGCATACTGTGTCACACCCCCGAGCCAGTTCTTTCCATCACGGAACGAGTTGCCGACAAATCGATCGTCCTGGAAATCCTTATTCAGATACCGAAACTGCAGCTGAGTGAACAGACTGTTTCCTTCGGTAATCGTGAAAATCGGTTGGATCGCATGCGTGTAGAGATAGGGGGCCTGCCCCACTCGCACATAGTCGAAGGCGTATTGCAGGCGAGCCTGCACCGGTCCTATCTGCCGCTGCATGTAAACTGACGGGGAATGATCCTGCACATCGAAGCCAGTCAACCTCTGATGAAAACTTTGATAGTAGCCATAGGTCATGCCTGCCGTCCAGATGTCAGTCTGAATCGGCCGGTACTCGCCTCGCACATACTGGGACGTACGAAAGTCATCCTTCTGAGAGATCCCGTTGGCCCCGCTCGGCGGCTGAGTCCCGATGGGCAACAACACCACATTGCTGTCATACTGCCCGCTCATGCTCAGACTGAGATCCCAGTGTTTAGGGACTTTTGGCACAGCGGTGTGCTGCTGCAGAATGGCCCGAGCCGAGCGCGCCAGCTCAGATTCCGGTTCTCCTTGAGCAATTGTCGCGTCAAACTCCTTTTGCGCCCTATCGATCATACCACGTTGATAAAAGGACATGCCGGTATAGTAGCGAGCAGACGGCGTGAGATCAGGGCTCAGAGCCATCGCGCGGGCGAACAGTTCTGGGGCTTGATTGAAAGATTTCAATTCATGGGCGACCAAGCCCTGATAGAAATACACTAGCGGATTGTTTGGCTCGAGCTGTTCGGCGTGACCGAGCGCCTCCGACGCTTCCTGATACTGGCCACGCTGAATCCTCGCCACACCCAGTCCCAGCCAGGCTGAAGCGGTCTTCCCATCCCGATTGACGATCTGTTGAAACAGTGATTCGGCCTCTGCATATCGTTTCAAACGGAGATAGGTCTGCCCGAGATAGTTCTGAACTTCGTGATCATCGGGTTTCGCGGCCAGCGCCAGTTCAAACAGGCGGGCTGCCACGTCGTAGTGCTCACGCCCGAATTCCACGATCCCCTTCGACATGTGGAGGTCGTAACTTTCTTCGGGCATCTCCCCCCAGGACTGCGCGAGACATACCACCACACTGATGCCCACGGCCATCGTGATCCGCTGGATTTGACGCACGTTCATTCCCCTACCATTCCGTTACCATTCAGAGTGAGGTCGGACTTGACTGAACAGATCTAAACAAATACTGGAGCGCCTTTTGCAGCGTAGCAAAGTCGCAATCCAAGTCAATAAATCCCTGCATTCTGGTCATGTGACCCACTCGCGGTGATTGTCACGAAGCACCAGGCCCAGTGCACAAGGTTCCAGTTAAAGGCCATACACTCGTTGATCAGAAATCGGAATAATTCGTAATCCGTCGACGGTCCACTCCTGATCGAGTTGTAGCGAATGCCCTACGAGTACGGGGCAAGCGGAGTCGGGATGCGAAAAAAAATCAGGATAAACCGTCGAATTGAAGATGTGGGTGTGTAGACCGTTCAGTGTCTCTGGAATGCCCGC
>JBDTPK010000557.1:0-2699 GCA_039932735.1 Nitrospirota bacterium | reverse complement strand
GTGTGATATCGGCGATGTCTACGGTCGCAGTTGAGGCCCTACGTTGATCAGGGGGCGACAGCCCTTCGACTGCTATCGCAGCAAGTTTGCCGTCCGGCCAAAGAAGCTGCATGGCCTTACGTGCCGTCCATGCCTCGTGATATTCATGACCGTCACGAGATGGCCTTACTTTGTCTACGGGGTGCTTTCTTGCCATCTGCTTTTGGATTCCGTGTTGTTGTTTTATTCATCATTATAATAAGGACGCAAACTCGCGGAGCTTCGCCACGAATTCATTAAGGGCCTGTCTTTCCAAGGCTTCAAGGTACTGGTCAACCGTCTTGCCGGGATTGTGCAGCCTTTTCCGATGGGTCTGCGCTGCTGCGCAAACGGTGCCCGGAGCCAGATCCAGAACATGTGTGAGAAATTCATCGGGATGCTGGGCCGCAATGCCATACTTCCGAAGATCTTTTTCGGGAAAATCCTTGAGATTGTACGTGACAATCACGTCGGCCCTACCGCGTATAGCGGAGGCTAAAACGTGGCGATCTTTTGGGTCGGGCAGCTGAAGCGCGGGGATGAGGTCTTCGAAGTTCTCGACCAAACAGTCTCGCACGTGCATATCCATTAGTTCCCTGGTGCGCTTCAGAACGTCGGGCGAAATATCCGGACGGTTCTTCAGAACCGACCGAGTCCACTCATCATGAATCATGGAAGACCACTTCGCCCGGAAGAGGTCGGTGAGCGCGAGCTCCATCAGAAGGTCGCGCAGCGGTGCGGGTAGAGGACGCACGCATCGTATAATGCAGTGAACGTAGCCAACTTCAGTAATCCATCCCCAGTGTTTCTGATTGTTTAACGAGTTCATCAAGGGCTTTGCGGCGTTCCTTGTCGATTTCTTTTTTGTATCGCATCAGATCTTCGAAAAGGATGCGTCTGTGTGTGCCGACTTTAAGATGAGGAATCTTCCCATCTTCGAGAAGACTCACGAGAAAAGGCCTGGAGACGTTCAAAACATCGGCGGCCTGTTGCGTGGTAAGCTGGGCGTGAACCGGGATAAGCGTAACGGCATTCCCTGCCGCCATCTCCGTAAGGAGATCGAGAAGCAGCCTAATCGCAGTTGCCGGCAATGCAAGTTTTTGGGCGACTTCTTTTTCCTCACCCACCTGAAATCGCAGGCTCTCCAGATGATGAATGTGGGTCGCCAGCATACGGCTCGCCTCACGTGCAATCGCGGCATCCTGTGCTGTCGGTACAATCGGCTCTCTTGTCCTTGTGGTTATTGTGGCCATGGGTTTTCTCCTGTGGTCTAAGACCAGTATATCCAGTAAACGAAACAAACGCAACAACCGAAATAAACAAAACTAACTTCAAATTTTTGCTTTTGATAAAAGCCAAAATAGGAAAACATTATAAAACACGGTCTTACATTTAATTAAGCATGCTTGACAATGTATATATATTTGTGTAGCATCGAATCATGGACGGAGGCGTTGCAGGGTTCGATTGGGATACAGGGAACCGGGCAAAATGTCACAAGCATGGTGTATCGATCGCGGAGGTTGAGGGCTGTTCAGCCGTCCGTTGCTCATCGTCCCAGACGCGCGGCACTCAGAGACCGAGGAGCGTCTCTGGGGGATTGGCAAGACCGCAAGCGGTCGATTCGTGTTCCTGGTCTTCACGATCCGTGCGCGTGGCGGGAAACGGTTGATCCGTCCGGTCAGTGCACGGTACATGCACAGAAAGGAAGTGAGCAACTATGAAGAAGACAATCCCGACGTTTAAGAGCGATGCGGAAGCCGAGCGCTTTGTCGCGACGGCTGATTTGTCGAAATATGATCTGTCCGGGTTGAAGCCAGTACGGTTTGAGTTTGAGAAAAAGAGCGCGCAACTGAACATGCGTGTGCCACAGGGGCTGCTCGACGCCGTGAAACAGCGTTCTGCCGTGCGCGGGATTCCGTACACGCGGTTTATTCGCGAGGCCGTAGAGTCAGCGCTCTCTCATCCTGAAAAAACACGATGAGCACGCGTGGGAGCGGACACGTCTATCGGGATTTTAATATGCCGGACGCAGATGTCCGGCAGTTGAAGGCGATTCTGGCCGCTGCAATCATCAGGATGCTTGATAAAAAAGAGCTGAGCGTCCGGAAGGTGCAACGCCTGACGGGTGTTCCGGCTGCAGATTTTTCACGAATACGGACGGCTGATCTGGAACGGTTCAGCTCTGACAGGTTGGTGACGATCCTCAATACGCTTGGCTCGCGCGTCGACATGTCCGTGAGAGTGAAAGAGCAGAAACGGGAGACGGTTCACGCCTGATCACGGTTGCGTGATCGGTAATCGTGATGCCTTCCGGGCGAGAGCAGGCGGCTGTGGATACCGCATCCATCCGTTGACAAGATCAGGACGTTGTAAGACTTCCTCTGTCCCGGCCCACCTCCATTGTCCCTTTGAAAAATAAACGTTGGCGATGGTGTCCTGAAACCCCTTGCTGGCTGGACACCCAGACGATCAGTGCGGTCCCCTCCTTGGGTGCTGACGCAAACAGCTGCCATTCCGCAGTCTTGTTCTGACTCATGCTGAATCTCCTTCAGTGGTGATGGAGCAACGCTGAATGCGTTGTATCATCACGGCAATTATCATGAGGGGCCACGCATGATAGGCAGAGAAGGATCGGCGCGTGTGCGCCTCACTCCGGCCAGCCCTGATCCGCAAAGCTG
>JBDTPK010000556.1:0-2701 GCA_039932735.1 Nitrospirota bacterium | reverse complement strand
AGCAGTCGATTGCTGTGCGCGAAGGAGTCGGAGGCTTCTCCATGCACAGCATTCATTTCTCATTATGGCTTCCGCGTATAGACGATCTCCATCACTTTCATTTCCTTGCCGCCGTGCGCTGTTCCCCACATGTCAAACGTTTGCGTATTGCTGTCGACGATCTTCCACACCGCCCGATGCGTCATGTGTCCTCCGCCCGGCTCAGCATGTTGCCCTTTGAGCGTGATAGTCTTGCCATCGTCGCTTCCCGTGCCTTCCATCATGAACAGGGCGGTGCTCATGGTATCGAGCCAAATCGACACATACTTTTTGCGAAGGTTGTCGTATCCGGTGATCCCCATTCCGGTGTAAGGTTGTCCCATCATCTCACTGTTGAATTCTTGCTGGAGATAGCGTCCATCCAGCAACATCTTCATTTCAACAGAGCCGGCTGCTTCTGTGGGGGACTTGCCTGGTTCCATCCACTCCTTGGTCGCGGTCGTCCAGCTACCGGCCAGGGTTGCGAACAGCTTGTGCGGCTCGCTGGGCGTGGCCAGCTTCTGGTACATCTCCATCATCGCCTGAGGATCCATCTGTTTTGCCTGCTTCTTCTCCTTCGCCAAAACGGGAGTTACGATAAGAGCCAACGCAAGGCAGGTGAGGGGAACGAATGAGGAACGCATGGGGACCTCCTTCATGTGATTGTGATCGGTTGATGGTTAGGTAAACACAATGATGTTCTTGTAATCATGTCAAATCAAGACCGGCTCCTCGACTGCTATCCAATCACTTGCCGCGATATCGCTCTCGTGGGTCGACTCAAAGACGTGTATTTCGATCGCGCTCTCCATAGATCACCGCAATCTTGCTCTTCAGCATCATCTCTGAGCTCCTTCTTCTCAGATGAAACTCGTCGGTTCTTGACGGGTTTTTTGCCATCCGTCGGATTGCTTGCACGACAATCGGATCTCATTCGAGTTAATTCCAATTGTCGATTTTGATATCTCTAGGGGCAAGTTTACCCTTCCCGGTTTCCATGAGTTCCTTGAGACTCATCAAAAACACTGCCCGCTTCGTACTGCAGTGGGCGGTAAACTCAACGGACTCCCTCCATTTGCGATGCCCGAAAAGTACGATAGTGAATTCTTCCTCTTGTTTCAAATCAAAGGTAATTTCCGTTCCGATCCATTCCGCAGGTCCCTTTTCACACTTCCACTGAATCCTCTTGAATGGCTCTTGCCTCACCACATTCATGTCAACCTCACCTTTGATCTCACCGTTGGGATCACGAAATAGAAACACAATGGTTTCCCCGACGTCGGAGACACTTCTCGTGTCTCGGTCCACCAACCAGCAAGTCCTTCTATCGTCGAGAGCGCCCTAAGCACCTTGTCAGGACTCGCCTGGATTCCCACGCGATGAATAATTTCAGCCATCTCACACCTCGACACTTAGGCCAACTGGAAATGATCAATAGTCGGGACAACGACGGTCCCTATTTTCTAATCCTTTCCCTTCGTGACTTCCGTATGTCGACCAACACCTCGAATCCGCCCCAGACCATGCGTTTCACATCAAAGGGCATCGACGTCTCATTGCACATCCCTGCGATGCGCGGTCCCTTCATCACCTTGGCGTTAACACGGTCGCGGTGGGTTCGCGATTTGTACGCGACCCAGGAGAATACGACGGTCTCACCAGGTTTCGCCTTGGCCGGGCGAGGGAATGGACTCCAAATTTGACTGTCAGATCGCCGCCAACGCACTCCCGATATTCGAGCGGCCCATGCTCCCCTCAGATTTTTCCTGCCTTCTGAGCCCTGAGGCGGTAAGCTGGCAGATTCTTCTTCGGGACAGTTAAGCCGAAGCCATCGACCTACCGTATGTGAATCCTCCTTTACGGTTGCGTCTGCAATCAATCATAGTTGGCGACTGTGCAACCACCGCACGGACCGAGGGAGTAGATGAGGCGAACCGTAAAGTAATCGCCCCATTGTTTCCGTTATTGTTACTAATTCTTTTTATCTATCTGCGCACGGAGGCGTTCCTCTTGCTCCCTGAGCTCGGGCGTGAACTCGGGGCCGAAATCCTCCGCTTCGAAGATTTGGCGAATCTCGATCTCGGATTCCTCGCCAGGCATCGGATTGGGGCAGCGTTTTACCCATTCGATCGCCTCTTTCTTCGACTCCACTTGCCAGATCCAATATCCTGCGATCAGTTCCTTTGTCTCGGCAAAGGGCCCGTCGATCACGGTGCGCTTGCTTCCTGAAAATTTCACGCGTACGCCCTTCGAGCTTGCCCGGAGTCCTTCACCTGCGAGCATCACGCCGGCTTTCACCAGTTCTTCGTTGAACTTTCCCATCTCAGTCAGGACCTTCTCACTGGGCATCACCCCGGCTTCCGAATCCTTCGTGGCTTTCACGATGATCATAAATCGCATGGTGATATCTCCTCCGTTTGATTGTCTTGATGTCCGGGTTGGTCATTTTAAGGATGGCCTTCATGACCCTCTCGGATTTATCGGCATTCTTATCTCGCAGCTTGTCGTCCCACACCTGAGACACGAGCTGCCACGACAAACCATATTTGTCCTTCAACCAGCCGCAAGGCCCATTTCTCCGCCTTGGGAAAGTTTCTCCCACAGCTCGTCGATCTCCTGCTGCGTCTCGCACTTGACCATGAGCGAGATCGCCTCGGAAGCTTTTAAGAGAGGGGTCCACCGT
>JBDTPK010000555.1:0-2706 GCA_039932735.1 Nitrospirota bacterium | reverse complement strand
ACCTTGACCGCGGATCGCGAGTTCAGGTTGTTGGCGGAGTCCAATCACGGCCTGGGGCTGTGCCCTCTCGTGGATCGGTACGTGCCGGGGCCTGGCAGTAATCGTGCCTATACCCCCTCGGTATTTGTGGACCGGCAGAATCTGATGCTCCAAGTTGGGAGCCGAAGCCTGAAGGATTTGCGGGAGTTGCGAAGGGAGGCCGGGCTGCTGCGGCTGTTGGACGGGGCGAGCATCCCCGGTCCAGATACTCTGGGCGATCGGCTGCGACGGATGGGCGATCCGCAGGACTAGGCAAGCCGGCATTTCTATCTCTGGATTTGGGGGTATGCTGACCATTGACGTACGAATGATTCAGGCTGCAGGAGTGGGGACATATATACGTCAGCTGGTTCCCCGAGTTGCTGCAGCTCTCCGTACCCATCCGATTACTCTGATCGGAAACTCGAATGAACTCAAAACATTTCCATGGAGTCGAGAACATCAGTTTCGCATTATCGATTGCAAGGCTCCGATTTATTCCATCCGAGAGCAGATCGAGCTTTCGGTAAAGATCCCAAAGGAAACAGTTCTGTTCTGGTCTCCACACTATAATCATCCTCTTTTCTATAGAGGACGGTTACTTGTTACCGTCCATGATACGTTTCATCTGGCCATGCCGGAGTTTGTCAGTGGTTGGCATCGACGGCTGTATGCTTCCATCATGTTTCGTGCAGTCCGGAAAAAGGCAGACGGGATCCTGTGTGTCTCTGAGTTTGGAAAAGAACAATTGCTGATGTTCTGTCCCCATGGGAGGCAATTAGTCACCGTTATCTACAACGGTGTTGATCCGGACTGGTGGGCAAGTTTGGCTTGGCCGTCCCCCCATCCAAAGCCGTATATCCTGTTCGTCGGCAACGTCAAGCCGCACAAGAATTTGCGTCGATTGCTTGAGGCATTTATGTTATTGGACAAGATGCCCTGCGACCTTGTGATCATCGGGCGTCGCGAAGGATTTATCACTGGTGATCCGGAAATTGTGCGGCATGCATCTCGGATGCAAGAACGGGTGCACTTTCTTGGTGAGATCCACCACGAGGACGAGCGGTTGCGTCGCTACTATGCGGGCGCCGAGATGTTGGTGCTTCCATCACTGTATGAGAGTTTTGGGTTGCCTGCGCTTGAAGCGATGGCACTGGGATGCCCCGTTATCGTATCCAAACTTGGAGGGCTTCCCGAGGTATGTGGTGACGCCGCACTGTATATAAACCCCTATGATGTTTCTGACATCGCCGCTAAGATTGAGCGAATTCTGACAGATCGAACACTGCGAGATAGCTTGAAGCAGGCGGGGGTTGTGCGTGCCGAACTCTTTGATTGGGATCGTGCCGCAACGTCCACGGTGGAGGTGATCACCAACCTTCTCGGATCGAAGGCAGGTTCTTGCTAGGGAGAGGAATGGTGAAAGTAGCCCTCGTTCATGACTGGCTTGTAAGTATGCGTGGGGGGGAACGATGTTTTGAGGTTCTCTGTGAGCTATTTCCGGATGCGGACGTCTTTACGCTTGTGCATCGGAAAGGGGATATTTCGCCTGTCATCGAAAAACATTCTATTCAGACCAGTTTCATTCAACGCTTGCCGTTGTCGTTGACGCACTATCAGCATTATTTGCCGTTCTTCCCCTTGGCGATTCGATCCTTTTCTTTTCATGATTACGATCTGGTTGTAAGTTCCAGCCATTGTGTAGCGAAGGGAATTCGTATACCTGGTAATGTATGCCATATCGCGTATATTCACACACCAATGCGATATATCTGGGACCAATTTGACGCCTACTTCGCCGATGGGCAGGCGGGGTGGCTTACACAAACAGCTATGGGTTTGCTGCGCCGACCTCTTCAACGGTGGGATGTGTCGTCAAATGACAGCGTGTATCGGATGGTTGCAAACTCTGAACATGTGGCACGGCGTATATGGTCGTATTGGGGGCGGGAAGCAACCGTGCTGTATCCACCGGTGGACTGGGAGTTATTCGAGGCGTCCAATCAAGACGAGGGATTTTATTTGCTCGTCACAGCGCTGGTCCCCTACAAGAGAGTGGATCTCGCCATTGAGGCCGCCAATCGGATGAAGTTCCCACTCAAGATTATCGGAACAGGTCAGGACGAAACGCGCCTAAGGCAGCTAGCCGGTCCAAGTGTTGAGTTGCTTGGCTGGCAGTCTGATTCTGAGATTCGTCAGCACTACGCTCGTTGCAAGGCACTCCTCTTTGCTGGCGAAGAGGATTTTGGTATCGTTCCGCTCGAGGCGATGGCCTGTGGAAAGCCGGTCATCGCCTACGCCAGGGGCGGGGCGCTCGAAACTGTGGTTTCGTTGGTACCACGCGAGCCCTCCCCGCGGGAGGAAAGAGCTGTGGGCATGCCGCTTCGGTCCAGCGACGAACGCTATCCCACGGGTGTGTTTTTTGATGAGCAAAATCCAGAATCACTGGGGAATGCGGTCGAAATGTTTGAACGCCACCGGAACAGGTTTGATCCGGAGAAGATTCGAGCGCATGTGGAGCCCTTCGACAGAAAACATTTCAAGGAGCGCATGCGGCAGTTGATTGAAACGAGCTGGGAAAATTTCCGTCGAACTCACCTATGCTGAAACGACACTCTCAATTTCTTCAGAGCCTCCTCTTTCTGTTTGATCTGGCCCTAATCTCTGCCTGCTGGATGGCAGCCTACT
>JBDTPK010000554.1:0-2710 GCA_039932735.1 Nitrospirota bacterium | reverse complement strand
GATCGAAGCGGCGTAGCTCGATTGACTCACTCAGAGATCGGACCAGTGGCACACAGAGCCTGCTGCCATGTTCTGTGTGCCGACAGCTGCCATCTTGACCGACCTAGCCCCGATGCTACAGTCCCGCCACTGCGCAGCCCTGGTGCCGGAGGGGTGAAATTGGTAGACGCAAGGGACTTAAGATCAGATCGAAGGGGGTTGCTCAAGTCGTTGCTGGCCTGGGCAATCCCACTGTCATTCATAGCGATTCGCAGTTAGACACCGTCAGTTATGGTCTGTTCTCTTTGCCGCTGGTCCCAGGTGTGGGCGCTGCTCGACACGACATACACTTCCATGGCCAAAGGGTTTGTCTACCTGAACGCCGGGGGAATTGGGCCAGCCGCAAGGCCTTCGCCTCGACGGTCGCGATCACGTTGGAGCCCTGCCATGCTGTTGCGGTGCTGTACGAGGCGTTCACACGGCACGGCTAACCAGAGATTGTGGATAACGATCAAGGCAGCCAGTTCAGTCATTGAAACCAGGCAGTCGATCCTGCAATACATGGATTGGTATAATCGATCCAGGCTGCATTCGAGCCTGGACAACAAAACACCTGATGAGGCCTATACCGTGATGCTGCCTACGGGTAAACTAGCAGCGTGAGAATTGGCAGAGAATCCACTTGAAAAAACTCAGGCTGCTGTTCAAACGAATGGGCCACTTCTATCCTTTTGAACCGGATCGGCAAGGCGAGCACGTGTCAATGGCTAATAGACTGCTTGGCATGTTCCTCTGTCTCATTCTCAGTGCCTGCAGCGCACCACCCAAGGCACCCACCACTGATGAGCGGACCGTGCGCCAGGATAAGGGAGAACTTGAAAAGTCCGCAGGAACAACTGAGGCGCCAACAACCATCACTCCACCAGAACCTCGATGCACAAAGCAGCTTCAACAAGGATACGCACTGAGAGAACGTATTGACAATGAGTACTGGCAGAGCAGAAGGGATGGAACCTTTCGAGATCGGAGCGATGAATTCACTGCGAGATGGGGAGAAGACGCGGGACAGTGGGCCGACGAGACAAAAGCCCTTCTGCTTCAAATCGGTGGGCCAACAGCAAAGAGTCGCTTCCTAAATGCAAAAACACCTATCGGCATGATGAGTGGAGATGTGCGGTGGAACAATATC
This sequence comes from Nitrospirota bacterium, assembly GCA_039932735.1. Lineage (GTDB taxonomy): Bacteria > Nitrospirota > Nitrospiria > Nitrospirales > Nitrospiraceae > Palsa-1315. The sequence goes on along the minus strand of JBDTPK010000554.1, from coordinate 1,542 downwards.
CGAAATTATCTTCGGACGAGATTGGCCGCCCTCGCGTCGATTTGCAAAGCCCCCTAGCATCACCATCTCCGATTCTCCCGCCATTGTTTGCGCGGTCCATGACGTCTCCTACCGACAATTCCTCGTCCGTCGACACCTCGTGACTTTCCCTCTCGTGGCGGCCTGAAAGGCTCCTCTTCCGCCATTTCCACGGCGGCACCGACTGAGGAACAGCCCACAACCCTTTTCGCGCCTCTCGTACTTCCTACTCCAGCCCTTCGAGTACCGTATCCCCGGCGCATACTTCCGATACTACCAGCACCAACCCTGCTTGACGAGTTCCTGATCTAGGTTCATGCCATCGGGCAGGATCACGTCTCCAAGAACGCGGTTGTACTTGTCGTGGCCGTCAGTCTGGACAGTGACGTTTTTCCCGAAGGCGAGTGCTGAGGCAGCCTTCTTCGCTCGCTTTCCGTGGCCTTTCTTGAGACAGTCGATCCCGTTGAGACGGATACGTGCAGGGTGTCGATTGTATAGGATTTTGCGGTCTTGCGGTCTTGCGGTCTTGGAGATCGGTAAGTGTTCGTAGCGCGCGTGGCCTATCCTTCATAAATCGTTCGGAGGCAAGCACGGGGCTTCGCTCCTGCACCCCCAAATAACCCAATCACCCCATCATCAATACGCCTCTGGATTCATGCCACCACGGACACACCAGAAGCGGATAGGAACGTCATTCTTACCCATGGCACTCACGAAGCCGTCGGAGAAGTTCACGATCCACGCGCGGGTAGGATCATCGCTCCATGTCGTCGCCGACCAATAAGCGACCGGCTGAACGCCGGTGAAGATGCCTTCGGGGACAAAGGGTGGCGGTAACGTGGGATCTAACAGGCTCTTTAGCTCCACCACCGAGGGTAACCGCCAACCCACTGTGCCCCCGACATTCTTGTTGACAGACTCGAAGATGGCAGGCGCCCAGACTCTTTCAATGGCATCGGGTACCCGCTCCCACACCAATCCCGTGTTCTTATCCAGCACCGCTTCCTTGTGGAACGCCGCTAAGACCACAAACCGCTGGGCCGGGCGCAGGTTCTGATCCCACCGCAGAGTGTAATTCGCCATAACTCCCTCCTCGTTGGTTGTGCGCCTGACTGCAGCGACTGCGTGCTGCTTGGCCGATTCGTCATTATTATTCGTCATGCGGTGCGCCCGACCCTCCTTCGGCTCTGCCGCTTGCCCACGCTCGCGCACTCATCCCGCCATGGGTCTCTCCAGAGTTTGTTGGCTCCCATTGGGGACAACAGGGGCCATTCTCTCTACGGAGAATTTCTCCTTCACCGTGGGCATCCGCTGATATCCGAGTAGGTCGGCAACTCTCATGCCAAGAGGATCTCGCTCTGAGGACTTACAAATTCACACGATTGTGAATGGGGACGGGTTGGGGGAACGGGAGGGTGTATCAAAACAGGTTCAGGGAAGAGAATAGAACGATACATTCGTGAGCCTAGCCTAGGAGCCTGTCGGGCTTGACCAACAATAGTGGACAGTGACCGAGGTTTTCAC
>JBDTPK010000553.1:0-2715 GCA_039932735.1 Nitrospirota bacterium | reverse complement strand
TGCCTGCTATTGCCAGGTAGGCACGATACAGCTGAATGATGGAGATTAGGAGGACAGGGTGGAACCATTTGCCAGACCGTCACGAAATTGCTTTGCGTGATCGAGGGCAAGACCAAGAGTTTCTCCAAGGAACGTGACATGTCCCATCTTGCGGCGGGGACGAATCACACGCTTGCCGTAGAGATGGAGAACTGCGCCAGGAATATCCAGTAGGGTTCGACAGCCTGCGACGTTCATGAGAGGTGACGCCTCGTCCCCAATGAGATTCACCATGACGGCTGAGCTCAGCAGACGCACTTCACCAAGCGGCATCCCGCAAATGGCACGAACTTGTTGCTCAAATTGGGACACGCTACAGGCATCAAGGGTGTAATGGCCTGAGTTATGAGGCCTCGGGGCAATCTCGTTGATAAACAGCTCTCTGCTGGGGAGCTGAAATAATTCAAGACAAAATACCCCGACTCCTTCCAGCCGATCCACGACCTGACAGGCAAGCGCGGATGCCCGCCCGGCCACAGCTGACGATCCTGAGGCCGGCACCATGGTGGTGCGAAGAATCCCCTCTTCATGTTCGTTCTCAGCCATGGGATAGGTACAGCTCCGCCCGTCTGATCCGCGGACTACCAGGATCGAGAATTCCCTTTCAAACGGCACCAAGGACTCTACGATCCATCGCATGCCAGGCCGAGCGGATTCCGATAATGCCCGTTCCACTTCCAGCACATCGGACTCTCGGTTGATTCGCCACTGTCCTTTGCCGTCATAGCCGGACGTGGCTGTCTTACAGAGGGCGGGATACCCGACCTGTCGAACCGTCGCAGCCAATTGATCAGGAGCGGTCAGGGTAGCGAAGGGAGGGACGGGAAATCCGTTGGAGGCCAAGAATGCCTTTTGTTCGAGACGGTCCTGAATCACACTCAGGACAGCACTCGATGGGCGAACCGGCTTCCGTTGCTCCAACGCTCGACAGAGCTCCGCCGGAATATTCTCCCATTCATAGGTGACAACACTGACTAGATCGGCAAAGCGCTCGAGAATGTGCTGGTCGGTGAACGGAGCGGGAAAGCTGTGCGTGGAAACGCAATGCGCAGGCGCCGCTGGATCTGGATCCCACACGGCGACGTGATACCCGAGACGGCATGCCGCCATCGTAAACATCGCGCCCAATTGTCCGCCGCCCAGGACTCCCAGGACAGATCCGGGCCCAAGGACAACCGCCTTCACGACTGTCGGCTCGGGCGACCTGGACCTTTTATTCCGGTCACTAGGCCCTTCGCTTCAGGAGACTGAAGCACGGTATCCGTTTGTGCCTGACGGAATAATTTTACGCGAGCGGCAATCGCCGGATACCGACCCGCCAGGATTTGCGCCGCCAACAACCCAGCATTCTCCGCCCCTCCGATGGCCACGGTAGCGACGGGAATCCCCCTCGGCATTTGCACGATGGAAAGGAGCGAGTCGAGTCCGCGAAGATGCTCCGTTGGAATTGGAACTCCAATGACTGGCAAATGCGTCTTCGCGGCCAGCATCCCTGGAAGGTGGGCCGCCCCACCAGCGCCGGCAATAATGACTTCAATGCCTCGGCCGGGCGCTTGTTCTGCATAGGCGAACAAGCGATCCGGGGTCCGGTGCGCGGAGACGACCATCAATTCGTGCGGAATCCCGAGATCCGTCAGAATCGTAGTGGCCTTTTCTAAAATCGGAAAATCAGATTTGCTCCCGCCCAACACCCCGACCAAGGGATACCGACCATCCATTCCACGCCGACGTGTTTGTAATCTTCTGACCAAACGAGGCATATTCGTACAGGCCTTCTTCCACGGCTCTCTGGCCCATCGCGCTCAACAACGCCCCCACCTTATCGATTATCCGACTGATGGTCAAGCTCGCCTCCGCTCCATCAACGATCTGTGAGGCCTTACACGCGAAAGGTTTGGGAGAAACAGCCATTGGCGATCCTACCTGTCACGTTGTATCTTTCATGATTCTTGAGAGCGAATCGAGCACGCCGCGGGTGGGCTAGCCAGTAGTTCAGCTTGGATGGTTTCGAGGAGGGTCTTCATCTCAAAGGGCTTTTGAAGCGTGCGGTGAGCTCCCAACATTTTGGCGACATCGAGAAAATTGATAATGCCAATCATGTCGAGGCCGCCGGTAATTACAATGATTTTCACGTCGGGGAATTCCTGTCGCAATACGACGGTGGTTTCTAGGCCATCCTGGATGGGCATGAGAAGGTCCAGAATGATCAGATCGGCTGGGGCCAGCCGATACTGCTGAAGGGCCTCTCTCCCATCACGTGCTTCCGTGACATGATAGCCGGCCTGCTCTAATGTTTCGCAAATCAATCGACGAATTTGGTCTTCATCATCGACGACAAGAATGGATGACATCCTGCACCTCGGTTTTGGTGAATGACTCTGGACCTCAATTCCTCATGCGCCGTGCCTTCCAGGCAATGTTTCTGAACTGTACCATCTCCCACGTGAGCGGGCAAACAATTCGTCATTGTCCATCTCGATGGCATCTCGACAGGGGCGCAAGGATGCGCACAGGGTCCTGTGCTCTGACAAGATAGTTGCACAAGATGAAAGGACTGGCAAGACGCGAGGCTTCGAGATTTTCAGAACTTCGAACCCTGAACTTCTGGGCGCACCGGTGCCTCATCAGACCTGACACGTGGCGAAGAAGATGGCGGCTTGGGCGCGTCGTGAGATG
>JBDTPK010000552.1:0-2716 GCA_039932735.1 Nitrospirota bacterium | reverse complement strand
CCTCTGAGCGATGCGAGAACGCCGCTGGCGGACTTTTTCAGCATCCTGCTAGAGAAGAAGGGTTGCTGCCGTCACAAAGATTATCAAACAGGGTGAGGCTGGAGTTGAACACTGCAACAATAGCACTGCAAAGCGGCAGGGGTGAATCGCACCTCTTCGATTAAAAACTGGCACAGCCGAGTTGCAATTTCATCCCGTACCCGCCGGAAGACTTCTAACCGGGTCTCCAATGGGGCTGCGGCGGGATCATCAAAAGACCAATGTCGAATATTAACCGCGCTGGGAAAGACCGGACAGGACTCTTTGGCTCGATCGCAAACCGTGATGACGTAGTTGAAGGACTGCCTGACAAATTCCTCGAGATTCTTTGATCGATAGTGTCGGACATCTACGCCGATTTCACGCATGGACTCTACCGTCATAGGATTTAGGCCAACGGGATGGGGCCCGGCACTTTCGGCCTCAAAGTGGTCACCCGCAATGAGGCCGAGTAGGGCTTCTGCCATCTGGCTACGCGCTGATTTTCCGGTACAGAGAAAAAGAATCCGCTTTTTCATGATTGGTTCATGTGCAGCAACTTGTGGCACAACAAGCCGCTTGGCTCGCTACTGGCTTGGAAGCTCGAACGAAGCCACTCACGAACTTACCATCGACAAGGGGAGCGATCGCCTCAACGTCAACGCCCGTCCCATTGAAGAGGTCTCGAGCATCTTGGGCCGTATAGACGCGAGTGGCTTCTATGGACACCTGCTCGAAACCGGCCTGTCTGAGTTTTCGCTTGTAGTCGGCCTCCTCCAATGCTCCAGCGATGCATCCAGCCCACAATTCGATGCTCTGTCGAATTTCCTTCGGCATGTCGCCTCGGATCACGATGTCCGACACCGCAAACCGCCCACCCGGTTTCAGTACCCGGAAAGCTTCAGCTAATACCAGATCCTTATCCGGCGACAGATTAATGACGCAGTTGGAGATGACCAGGTCAATCGAATTATCCGGCAATGGAATGTGTTCGATATCACCCTTGAGAAACTCGACATTGGTGACGCCGGCTTTGGCTTGGTTGGCTCTGGCAAGTTCTAACATTTCGTCGGTCATGTCCAGCCCATACACCTTGCCGGTGGGCCCAACGCGTCTTGCCGAAAGCAACACATCGATTCCACCGCCCGACCCCAAATCCAAGACTGTCTCGCCCATCGAAATTTGTGCTAATGCGGTCGGATTGCCACAGCCGAGCGATGCCCGAACCGCCTCTTCTGGCAGTACCGCCGTCTGGCCATCTCCGTACAAATTGCCGGTGATAGGGTCTAGCTGCCCGTTCGTCAGGACAGACCCGGCTCCACAACACGAACGCTGTTCCTTTTGCTGGGACTGTAACGCGGCTTTCCCATACCGAGCCTTGACCTCTTCCTTTAACCCTTGTTGATCTGTCATACGCTCCTCCCATCAAGAAATATTGATTAATTAGAGTCAAAAAAATCAGCAGCACCGATTGGCTGAAACTGCTGACTTCGCCACCTGCTTCAACGTATTTACCACCGTTTCGAGTTCCTCAATCGCATCTGGATCGATCGAGTAGTACATCCAACGTCCCTCCCGGCGATCCCGAATGAGCCCGGCTTCCTTAAGCACCTTGAGATGAAATGACAACCGGGACTGGGTAGCCTTCATTGCATCTGTCAGCTCACAGACGCATTGTTCCCCCTCTTTTAACCGTTCAAGCAATGCTAACCGCGTCTCGTCGGATAAGGCATGAAACAATGTGACGGATTTTGTGAGTGAGGCAGATAAGGCAACCATGGTCACCTATATATCAACAAAATTTGATTAGTCAAGGGCCATTACAAGGTTACGGCGCTCATTCCGTGCTCAACTCCACCTCACTCAGACCTATTCCAGCCAAAGCTCGCATTTCGAGCAAACCTTGGCTGGAGTAAGAGTGAGCTGGAATAGGCTGGGGTAGGGTCGTGAGAACGGTTTCCTAAACCGTTTTTCGCTGGTTCAATTCCGGTCGGGGGCACCAATTTTTCTTCTGACATTTCAATGACTTCTTCTATCGATGCCTCACTAGACCCACTGTTAGCTCTGCGAGTGTAACCGCAAGTGTAGCCTTCTCTCGGTCAATGTATTCCTGCAGACGCCCCGCAGCCACCTCTAGATCCGCCTCATTGACGATATTGTATCGATCAAAAACGCTCCGGGTTTTGTGACCAGAGATCGCCATACATACCTTTTCAGGAATCCCAACCCTCACCATATTTCGCACGGCAGTCCTGCGTAGGTCATGCACCAACAAGCCCTCTAATCCCACCCGTCTACACGCGGTCTTCCACGACCTGTGAATCGACACTAGACGTTCTCCTCTCCACTGACAGACCCAGATGCACCCTGGATATTCTGCTTCGATTCGGTTCCTGGCTTCTTTCAACAGCACAAGCTGATCTGGGGGGAGATACGCCACACGCGATACTTCTGTTTTTGTTTGGATTGGCTGTTTCGTCCCTCAGATCCGTTCTCTTTTCAGTCGGCCTGCTTGCCATCTTCTCCCCCACATGCTGATCTATATATACGATCATTCATACGTTGAGCGCTGCTGTATATATACGAATATATATGTCAAGGGGTCGTGAGGCACGCAAGGAGCGGACCTCCAACGGTGGCTCCCTCCGAGACCGCAACCGCAACCGCGCCACGGCATGGAATTAGAAGCCGTGGCACG
>JBDTPK010000551.1:0-2725 GCA_039932735.1 Nitrospirota bacterium | reverse complement strand
CCACTTTGTTGGGCGCCGAAGAGTTCGGGTTTGCCACCGCGCCCTTGATCGTCGAAGGCTGCATCATGATGCGGAAGTGCCATCTCAATACGTGCCCCGTCGGCATTGCCACACAGGACCCGGACTTGCGAAAGAAGTTTGCCGGGGAGCCGGAACATATCGTGAATTTCTTCTTCTTCGTCGCGGAAGAACTGCGCCAGATTATGGCCAAACTGGGCTTTCGGACCATCAACGAGATGGTCGGGCGAGTGGATAAATTGAAAATCCACAAGGCCGTCGACCACTGGAAGGCCAAGGGGCTGGATCTGACCCCTCTCTTGCATGCCCTGGATGTGGGGCCGGAGATCGCCCGCTATTGCGTACAGAAGCAGGACCACGGTCTCGCGGACGTGCTCGATAATACGCTGATCGAGCTCTGCAGGTCGGCGTTGGAGAAGAAAGACAAGGTGACTCTCGACCTGCCCATCAGAAATGTGAACCGTACGGTTGGAACGATGCTCTCCAGCCGCGTCGCGAAACAGTATGGGCTCGAGGGTTTGCCGGAGGACACCATCACGATCAAGTTCTCCGGTTCCGCGGGACAGTCGTTCGGTGCATTCCTGTCCCGTGGCATCACGCTCATCCTCGAAGGCGAGTCCAACGACTATCTGGGCAAGGGACTGTCCGGCGGGAAGATCATTGTGTTCCCCCCGAAGCAGGCGCTCTATACGCCGGAAGAGACAATCCTGATCGGCAATACCTCGCTCTATGGAGCCACACAGGGCGAGGCCTATTGCTACGGCATGGCGGGCGAACGGTTTGCGGTGCGGAACAGCGGCGTCAGGGCGGTCGTCGAGGGGACCGGCGATCATGGCTGCGAGTACATGACCGGCGGGGTGGTCGTGGTCTTGGGCCGGACGGGAAGAAACTTTGCTGCCGGGATGTCGGGCGGGGTGGCGTTTGTGCTGAACGAACTCGACAAGTTCCAATCGCGCTGCAACTTCGGCATGGTGGAGCTGGAAAAGGTGAAGACGGCAGACGACAAAAAGACGCTGCATCAGATGATCACGTCGCACTTCATGCATACCGGAAGCCGGAATGCGAAGCGCATCCTCGACAGCTGGGACTCGATGTTGCCGAAGTTCGAGAAGGTGATGCCGGTGGACTATAAGCGTGTCTTGGAAGAACGGAAGAAGAAGAAAGCCGTCTCACGCAAGTAAGGCGTGAGGGGTGGCGTCGCTCGTAAAGCGGTTTGCGAGGGATAAGGTACGAACGACGAGAGACGAATAAAAGATGGGTGATATCAAAGGTTTCATGAAATATGCCCGTGAGGGCCCCAAGCGGAAGCCGGTTGAGCTGCGCGTGCTCGATTGGAAGGAGATGTATGAGCCGATCTCCGATGAGAAGCTCAAGACACAGGGCGCTCGCTGCATGGATTGCGGCGTGCCGTTCTGCCAGGGCAATACCGGCTGTCCAGTTGTCAACTTGATTCCCGACTGGAACGACCTCGTCTATCGTGGCAGGTGGAAAGACGCGCTCAAGGCACTCCATACCACGAACAATTTCCCTGAGTTTACTGGCCGGCTCTGCCCAGCGCCCTGCGAAGGGGCCTGCGTGCTCGGTATTAATGAAGACCCGGTTTCTATTCGGATTATCGAGTGGAATATCATCGACCGCGGCTTCAACGAAGGTTATGTCGAGCCGATGATGCCGGTGGTGAGGACGGGCAAGACGGTGGCTATTGTCGGTTCAGGTCCGGCTGGCATGGCGGCGGCGCAACAATTGGCACGTGCTGGTCATCGTGTCACCCTCTTCGAGAAGTCCGATCGCATCGGTGGCCTGTTGCGTTACGGCATCCCCGATTTCAAAATGGAAAAGTGGGTCATCGACCGTCGGCTGGACCAGATGAAGGCCGAGGGCGTCGAGTTCAAGACCGGAGTCACAATTGGAACAGACATCACGGGTGAACAGCTGCGACAGCAGTTCGATGCCGTTGGTCTCACCATGGGTGCGGAGCAGGCTCGTGAGCTGCCGATTCCTGGCCGTGAACTGAAGGGCGTGCATCTCGCGATGGAGTTTCTCACGCAGCAGAACAAACTGAATGCCGGCGACCAGATGACGGATGAACCGATTACGGCCAAGGGCAAGCGGGTCGTCATCATCGGCGGCGGCGATACCGGGTCCGATTGTCTCGGGACTGTGCACCGGCAGGGCTGTCTCGAAGCGCATCAGTTCGAATTGCTGCCTGAACCGCCGCCGACACGCGCAGATTCGACGCCATGGCCGCTCTGGCCCATGCAGCTCCGCACCTCGCATGCGCACGAAGAAGGTTGTGACCGCCAGTGGAGCGTCTCGACCACCAAATTCACCGGCCACAATGGCCAGGTGACGAAGCTCCATGCCAATCGGGTGAAGTTCGAGAACGGCAAATTCACGCCGATTCCGAACAGTGATTTCGAAATGGATGCGCATCTGATTCTGCTCGCGATGGGCTTCACTGGCCCGGTCAAGAATGGGCTGCTCGACAGCCTTGGGGTGAAGTACGACGCCCGTGGCGCAGTGGGGGCCGACGAACACCTCATGAGCAACCTCGACGGTGTCTTTGTCGGCGGCGATACCAAGCGCGGCGCCTCGCTCATCGTCTGGGCGATTGCCGAAGGGCGCAAGATGGCGGCGGGGATTGATCAGTACCTGCAAGTTGGCCAGTCTGCCAAGAAGTTAGTTGTGTAAGGACGATAGGCTAGAT
>JBDTPK010000550.1:0-2732 GCA_039932735.1 Nitrospirota bacterium | reverse complement strand
TCGGTTACGGCGACCAGTGGCTGGGCAAAGTGCAACAGCACTACAAAGAAAGCCAGACGCTGGCTGTGGCGAAGTCAAAGGGCTACATCTTTCGCGGCAAAGAAGTCATTCAGACGGCGAACGGACCGCAAATCCGGCTGCAGTTCGTTGCGCGATAGGAGTTGAGCCATGCAGCAGAAGACGATCACAGTGGTCATTGACCAAAACGGCGACAGTTCAGTGGATTTGGAGGGCTTTGCAGGCCAAGGCTGCGACAAGGCCCTGAAGGACTTCCAGGGAGACGATCACGCGAAAGTGCAGCGAAAGAAAGCCGCGTTCTATAGCGCGGCCGTCGACTCGCGCGCGCAGAATCTCAAGAGCGGACAGTGAGCGCGATTGTCTCGTTACCAGGAAGAGGGCGCAAGTTCGACACGCCTGAGGCGACACCGCGTACAGGGCCGTGGCAGCGCTGTAGCCGCGCAGTCTGCGAAATGAAGGGGAGTTGGTATGCTTCTACATGCTTTCGTTCCCGCGAGCCGGGCTAATGGACCGGGACTGCGCGCGGTGGTCTATTTCCAGGGATGCTCGTTGCATTGCGAAAAATGCTGGAACCCGACCTCCCACAAGTTCCGTGGCCTTGAAGTGACTGTGCTCGAAGTGGCTCAGCGACTTGAGGAAGCAAGCCGGTTGAAGCCGTTGGAAGGGGTTACTTTCTCGGGCGGCGAACCGATGCAACAGGCTGAAGCGCTGTTGGAACTGATGAGAGAGATCCGCAGGACCGCGCCTGCAGTGAGCCTCGGGATGTTCACCGGGTACACGGAAAGCGAGCTGACATCCGGGCAGTTTGTGACGCGCTTGGGTTCAACCGTGGAGCGGCGGTGCGAACTCTGGCGGACGGTTCGGGAGCTTCTGGACTTCGCGGTGATGGGCCGTTACGATCAGACGCAGCCGGCGATTGCGCCGCTGCGGACGAGCCGAAATCAAAGGCTCGAACTGTTTAGCAGCCGCTACCAAGAAGCCGACTTCGGACCGCAACTCGTCGAAATCAGCATCGAGGAGAGTGGGAAAACGGTACTCACTGGATTCCCCGTGCTCGGCGTTCCTGCCTGAAACGAGAACCGCGGAAGTGGGCGATTCGGGCCCGCGAATCCCGAACTGCTTCCTGAACGACCACGAGACAAGTCGCATTGTGCGGGTCGATGCGTGTCTTTCAAGATCTGGTGCCGATGTCGAGTCGGGATCGGGTGACCAAGAAACCATAAAGGAGAAACATTACATGGCAGCTATGCCAATGCGTTTGATTGAAGTTCAGAGCATGGGCCAGGACCTGGCCCAAAGGACGGTGTGCGTCAAGGTCCGGCTCGGCCGGCTTGGCAACACACGAAAGGTCAGCAATTCGCAGGTGGAAGTGGACACAGACAAGAGTCTACTCTTGATTTCCAAACATCTGCTCGATTCCAAAGAGCTGCGCACGATCGCCAGCTTCGATGGAGAGATCCGGCGCTACCTCTACGATACGTGCCTGCCGTTCGAGGCCGGCATTCACCTTTGCCCACTGCCGCTGTTGGAGCAAATGGAGAGCAAGCTGCGAGAATTCGCGGCACGCCGAAAGGATTTGGTCGAAGCGTTCCTGACAGCGTACCCGACGCTGTGCCAGGATGCCGCAAAGCGGCTGCGGTCGCTCTACAATCCGACTGACTACCCGCCGTTGGATTACGTTGCCCAGCAGTTCACCCTTATCTGGCAGTACATCAGCTTTGGTGTTCCCGACCAACTTCGCGAGATTTCCACCAAGATCTGGCACGACGAACGGGAGAAGGCGGCAGAGATGATGGCGGAAGCGGGCCGGGAAATCCAACAGGTGCTCCGGACGGCGATGGCCGAATTGGTCAAGCATATGCGCGATCGGCTGAAGGATGGGCCCGAAGGCAAGCCGCTGCGGTTCAAAGAGACCACGGTCTCGAACCTGGTGGACTTCCTGGGGACCTTCGATTTCCGGAACGTCACTGACGACGCAGAGCTGAAAGGGTTGGTGGAGAAGGCGCGGGAAATGCTCGTCGGAGTAAGCGCGGATGACCTCCGGACGACCAGCGGCGTGCGCGCGAAGGTCCAGCAGGGCATGGCCGACCTGGCGGCCGAGTTGGACACGATGATCGTGAAGAAACCGGGCCGGAAATTTCGCTTCAATGAGGAATAACTGATCCGGAGAAAGGAGAACCCGATGGCGCTCGATGCAGGATTCGTCGTGGCGGTCTTGGAAGGTATTGAGGGAACGCTCGACGAAGTGATCGAGCGTCTCGACAATGCCGGACTGAAAGCCAGCCTGGATGTGCTTCAAACCCGGGTGACGGCGCTTCGGGTGTCGATCGAGCCGCCGGCCAGTGAGCCGGAAGGCAACGAAGAATCCGAAGAGCCGATCCCCGCCGAAGCGGCATAGACTGCCACTTCTGTTTTTACCCGAGGGCGTTCTGCCCGTAGGGCTAACCTCAACAATCTAGCCGCACCGAAGGCCCGTGGGGACCCGTGTATCCGTACGGGCCGGTGCGTTGTGTACAAAGAACTGAAAGGAGCAGCGAAAATGTTGTTGGGTTTGAATAACGTCCAGATCATCGGAAACTTGGGCGGCGCGCCGGACATGAAGTTTCTGAACGACGGCAAGTCTCAAGTGGTCAACTTCTCAGTGGCTGTCAATGAACGCTGGAAGAACCGCGACGGCGAGCCTCAGGAACGAACCACCTGGTTGCGGGTGGCCG